>JALYIX010000058.1 GCA_030775565.1 Pseudomonadota bacterium
TCGGCCTGCGCCTGCATTTCCTCGACCAGCCACGGTCCCTGGATCACGTCGCGAAAGCCGGGATAATTCTCGACATCGGTGGTGGTGGTCAGCTGGCCACCCGGCTGGATGCCCTGAACGACGATCGGACTAAGCCCGGCGCGCGCGGCATAGATCGCGGCGGTGAGCCCGGCCGGGCCGGAGCCGAGGATGAGCAGGCGGGTGGAAACGGTGTTGGTCATGGGGGGCATTTAGGAGCCCGACCCCATTCCCGCAATCACGTGCGCGGAACCGAAAGCCCCCTGTGCCTTTATTCCTGGCAAGGAGACCAGGCATGGCTGGCGGTTGGACGCGCGATGGCGCGGTGCAAGATCAGATAGATGATACGGTAAAGGACGCCGTGCGTGCCGCCCGCTTGCGTCTCGCGGCTGGCGCAGGAAGCGAAGATTGCGACGACTGCGGCGACGTCATCCCGTCCGGGCGGCGCACTGCCCTGCCGGGAGTGCGCACCTGTGTCGCCTGCCAGTCCGAGCGCGACCGCGCGGTGGTTCACAGCATGATCAACCGGCGTGGCAGCAAGGACAGCCAGCTGCGCTAAGGTCGGGCACGGCGAGCGGAACTTCGAGCCGGGCGGGACGCTCATCGCGTTCACCCTTGAAGGAGCAAAGCATGGCCGAACGAAGCGCAACCCTCTATCGCATGGTCCTGCCCGACCATGAGTGTCCGTTCGGCAAGCGCGCCAAGCAGATGCTCGAGGCGGCGGGGTATGAGATCGACGAGCATATTCTCGCGACGCGCGAGGAGGTCGACGCCTACAAGGCGCAGGAGCAGGTCTCGACCACGCCGCAGGTATTCATCGCCGGCGAGCGCATCGGCGGAAGCGACGCGCTTGAGACCTATCTGGCGAAGCAGGACGCTTGAGGCCGCGATCACCCCGGGGCGCCAAGCCCCGGGGTGACGACGACTGCGGCTAGACGACCCGGCGGCCGCGGATGAAGTGCAGCACCAGGACAATGATCCCGACGATCAGCAGGATGTGGATGAGCCCGCCGCCGACGTGGAAGGCGAAGGCACCGAGGAGCCACAGGACGATGAGAATGACGGCAATGGTCGCGAGCATGGCGCGTTCCTTTTCGCGTTGATGTCTGCCTGTAACCGCGTCCGCGCCATTGCGTTCCGTCCGCCCTACATCAGCTTCAACCGGACGAAGCCCATCGCGCCCGTCGGATGATGACCGGCATAGGCGGCGGCCAGCGCATCGGGGACGGCGTTAATGGAGAACAGCCCGCCAACCCCGAACGCGAGGTGCGGGGCGATGCGGACGTCGCGGATGACTCCGATCGAGGCTTTTCCCACGGTGTAGGATGGCCCGTGGTCAACGCCCACGACCAGCTCGCTGTTCTCGGTCAGTTCGGCACGGCTGAAGACCGTCCACGGGCCGCGCTTGAGACCGGCCTCGAGCGCGAACGCGTCGTCGCTGTGACCATCGATCGTCTTGCGGCCCCAGGCGAGCGTCGCGCTGAGCTTTGTCCCGGGCGCGATTTCCCGTGCGTAGAGCGCACTGGCCGACAGGCGCTTCTGGTTGACCCCGGGCTCTAGCTGCTCGGGATCCTTGAAATAGCCATAGCTGCCCTGCAGCGCGAGGCTCGCGGTCGGGTTCCACGAAAGCCGCACCGCCGTCGAATCGAGCGGCCCGGTTTCGATGTTGTAGCGGTGCTGGTCGGGCTCGCGCCCGTTGAAGCGACTGATCTCGACCTTGGCCTTGCCGAGCACCACCCCTCCCGTCACCACGCCAAAGCTGATGTGGGTCGAATCGAGCCAATGGTGACTGATCGGGGCTTCGGGCGAATCCATGATCGCCTCGCGGTGCATGAAGGCCGGGGGACCGAACGCCGGCTCCCCGGGAAGCCCGGCGTAGAGGAAGACGCTGCTGTTCCGGCCGATGGTCTGCGAAACCGAGCCCGACAGCTCCATGAACAGGTCGTGCGGATGCTGGCGGTCGATCAGGCGGGTCACCCCGTCGGCGGTTTCGCCTGACGCAAGCAGCAGCGGATAGCCGGCCTTGCCCATCAAGGGGTCGGGGCTCAGCATCGCCTTGAACTGCAGCATGCCATTGGGGATCGGGCGCTGCGCCATCCCCATCAGCATGCCCGACGCGAACAGCTTGTCGGCCCCGCGCGGTCCACCCTGGGTATCGGCGACGAGATTGAGCGTGCCATGGAGCATAAGCATCCAGTCGCCCCGGCTCGCCATGACCCCGGCATCCGCGCTGTCGTCGGGCTGCCATGCGGTACCTGACGCTTCGCGCGTTGCGCCATAGGGGCCGAGCGCTCCGGTCATCATCGCGCCGGTTGTCATCCCATGGCCCATTCCGGGCATTGCCTCACCGACGTTGGGAGCCGACGGCGCATGGTCCATATGTGACATCCCCGCATGGTCCGGGGTCGAGGCGGCCGCCGGCGACTGGTCCATCCCGGGCATCGCCGGGTCCATCCCTGGGCTCATGGCATGGTCCGCACTGGCGGCTGGCGCTGCGGGCATGCTCATCGCCGGCATCGTCTTCGCGGTGGCAGGCACTGGGCGAGGCGCGGGGCGCATAGGGTGGCGCGCGACGACCGGCCGGGTCGCGGCTTTTTTCTTGGCTTTTTTCTTAGCCACCGGTGTTGCGCCCGGCGGCTTCATGGCGGCGGGTTTCCTGGGCGCGGGCCGGGCCGCGGTGTGGGTCATGCCGGGCATCGCCATGCCGGGCATGGACTGAGCCGCAACGGGGGTATGCGTGGTCAGTGCGAGCGCACTGGCCGCAAGCAGCAGGGTAGTCTTCACGAAACAATCTCCAGAACCAGAAAACACGTCGGGCCAAACGCCGGCTCAGGATCGTGGAGGGGGAATCTCGATCACGGGATGCTCGCCGATCGGCGCGAGCGGGCCACGGCTGACAAGCGATGGCGGCGCGATGCGTCGCGGCTCGTCAGCGATGGTGGCGGCGAGGGTCGCGGGCGCCGCCGCCGGACAGCAGCTTGCGTCAACCTTGTGCGGAGCGGGTTGCTGGCGATGATCCAACCCGGCGGCGGTTCCGCCGCAGTGGGACCCGCGCGCGGACATCCCCGCCGACGCCGGTGCGAAGGC
>JALYIX010000059.1 GCA_030775565.1 Pseudomonadota bacterium
GCGCCGACGCGCTCGGGATGACGGGCCCCAAAAGCCTTGAGGAAGAAATCGCCGACCTGCGCGCGAGCGACAGTGTCGACGCCGAACTCGAGGCCATGAAGGCCGCACTGAAATCAAAGGGGAATTAGACCGATGGAAGGTCCAGAATTTGTCGTCGCGGTGGTCTCGATCGTCGCAATCTTCATTGGCCTGCCGTGGCTCGTGTTCCATTATATCACCCGCTGGAAAATGTCCGCCAAGCTCACCGGCGGCGACGAGAAACTGCTCGACGAGCTCTACGACGCCGCGCGCCGGATGGACGACCGACTGTGCTCGATCGAGCGGATCATGACCGCCGAAAATCCGAATTGGAAGCAGCAGTGCCTGCCCGAAACGAGCCCCCGACAGCGTCTCCTGAGCGGGGAGGACTGATCATGGCGCAGCCGCCAAGCCGCACCCGTTTCTACCTCGACAAGCGCCACAAGAAGATCATGGGCGTGTGCGCCGGGATCGCCAACTACACCGGGCTCGACGTCAACCTCGTTCGCATCGGGCTGGTGCTGTCGGTCTTCATCGGCGCCGGCGCGCTGATCCCGGTCTATTTCATTGCCGGCTGGATCGCGTCCGACGAGCCGCGCGAGATTGCCGCCGAGAGCAAGGACGAGCGTCAATTCTGGCAGGGGGTGCGCGCTTCGCCCGCCCAGAGTGCGCGCGAAATCCGCAGCCGGATGCGCGACATCGATCGCCGCCTGGCCGACATCGAATATTATGTGACGACCGAAAACCGCAGCCTCGCCAACGAGATCGAGCAGCTGCGCTAGCCACCCACTCTTGCGTTCAGGGGACTGCACATGGATGATATCGCCAGCTGGATCTGGGTCCTGATCCCGCTCGCCGCGATCGCAATCGCGCCGTTCAAGATGTGGATCAAGGTCAAGGAGCGCCAGCTGATGGCACAGACCAGCCTGACCGCGGAGAAAAGCGCGCAATACGCCTCGCACGTCGAGCGGCTGGAGCAGCGCGTCCGCGTGCTCGAACAGATCGCGACCGACCGCGGCGTTGATACCGCGGCGCAGATCGAGGCGCTCCGTGCCCCGCGCCTGACCGGAACGGAGCAGCATCGATGAATCCCTTCGAGATGGTGGTGTTGATCGTCGCGATCATCGCCGTCGCCAACGTGCTGAAATCGCGCCGGCTTGCCCGCCGCCACGACCGTGACGAGCTAATCGACGTGACACCCGCCGAGAGCCGAGAGCCGGGCGAGACGCGGCGGCTGCGCGACGAAGTGGGCCACCTCAAGCAGCGCATCCAGGTGCTCGAACGCATCGCCGTCGACAAGGAAAACAGCGTGGCGCGCGAGATCGAGCAATTGCGCGACCGTTAGGGGCCCGGTAGGCGGTCGGTGGTGACCAGCCTCCCCTCGCTTGCCGACCTTGCCGACGACTATGGCTTCCTCGACCGCGAGGAACGCTATCGGCTGCTCATCGACCTCGGGCGCAAGCTCGAGCCGATGCCCGAGCCGCTCAAGACCGAGGCCACGAAGGTCCGCGGCTGTTCGGCCTCGGTCTGGGTCTATCCGACCCAGACCGACGATGGGCGGCTCCACTTCCTGGCCGACAGCAATGCCGCGATCACGAAGGGGATTGTGGCGCTGGTGCTTGCCGCGGTCCAGGACCGCCCGGCCACCGAGGTCGCCGCGACCGATATTGCCGCAGCGCTCGAGCCGTTCGACCTGTCGCGCGAGCTCAGCTCCAACCGCACCCAGGGGCTCCCGAACATGATCGCCCTGGTGCGTGAAACCGCTTCCCGGCTGGCGCCATGAGCGACCTCCCCCCCGCGGCTCGCGCGGTGACCCCCGACGGCGATTTCGACCCGGTCGCGTTTTTCGCCATCATCGAACATCATGGTCACGGCGGCGCGCTCGGCATGCGCTATTCGGATCATGGCGACGACTGGGTCGAAGTCGCATTGCCGTGGCGCGAAGCGCTGGTCGGCGTGGCGGACACCGGCGTGCTCGCGACCGGCGCGATCGTCAGCCTGGTCGACCTTGCCGCCGGCGCAGCGGTGTGGCGCAAGCGCGGCCACTTCGTCCCGTCGGCAACGCTCGACCTGCGGATCGATTATCTGCGGCCGGCGCGGAGGGGCGAGACGGTCTATGCCCGTTGCCGCTGCATCAAGTTGGGGCGCTCGGTCGCGTTCGTCGAGGGGATCGCCCACGTCGGCGATCCCGATGATGCGATCGCCCGTGCCGCACTGACGTTCATGGCGACGTAGGAGAGGACCTCCCGGTCAGATCGTCGCGTTGGCAACTGCGTTGCGCCGCTCGTCGGCCTTGCGCAGTACGTCGTAGGACGCCTGGATCTGCTGAAAGCGCTTCGCGGCTTCCTCGTCGTCCTGGTTCACGTCGGGGTGATTTTCCTTGGCCAGGCGACGATAGGCAGCCTTCATTGCGGCGGCATCGGCGTCGGGGGGCAGGTCGAGCACTTCGAGCGCCCGCATCTCGTCGCGGCTGCGCGAGCCGTCGCCGGGCCCTGCCCACTGGTAGTGCGCCGAGCGGCGATATTCGGGTCCGCCCTCGGCCTCGGCCTGCTGGCGCGCGGCTTCCTCTTCGCTCAAGCCGGCGAAATAATTCCAGTTCTTGTTATATTCCGCCGCGTGGGGCTCGCAGAAGTACCAGCGGTCGGGGCGGTTGGGGGCCTTGGGCGCGGGGCGATCGCCGGCCTCGTTGCAGCCCTCGCGATCGCACAGCCGGATGCGCGTCGCCGCAGTGCTCTTGGCGCCGTAGCTGCTCCAGCGGGGAAAGCCCCAATTGTCGGATCGCGTTGCCTTGGCCATAGATTGCTAACCTAGGGGCGCGGGGTTTGCTCCGCCACCCTCGAAGAGATAAAACACCAGGCGGCCTGTAAGCCGGGTTCTGTCCAGCACCTTGCGGCACCTGGGCGACCATTCCTCTAGGCGGCGGATTACCCCGCCGCTCAAGCGACCAACCCGGGTGACGAGCCGAAAAAGCTCATGCGTCACCCCTATTCGGTCTTGCACCCGGTGGGGTTTGCCGTGCCGGCCGCGTTACCGAAGCCGCGGTGCGCTCTTGCCGCACCGTTTCGCCCTTACCCGCCCGAAAGCAGGCGGTCTGTTTTCTGTGGCACTGTCCCTGAACCCTGACCCAAGTTCCCCTGGGCAAGAGTCCGCCGGGCGTTACCCGGCACCGTTTTTTCGTGGAGCCCGGACTTTCCTCGCCCCCCTTTCGGGAGCCGCGGTCGCCCGGCCGCCTGGCGCTGCCGATATGGCCTATTGCGGTCGCGGCAGCAACAGCGACAGCAATTTCGCCCGACACTCGCCGTCGATCATCCCGTCGATCCGGTCCGGCCGAAAGCGGCGCTGAAAGGCAATCACCGCCTTCTTCTGCTCGGTGACGTCATAGCCGAACCGCTCGAGCGCGAGGATGAAGCCGGCGTCGGTCCAGAACGGGTCCATCAGGTCGCGCACCGGGCTCGGCAACGCCAGCCGACGCCGCGCCAGCGCTTCCCACGGGAACAGCTCGCCGGGATCGGACTTGCGCGCCGGGGCGATGTCCGAATGGCCAACGACATTGCCGCGACCGATCCCGTGGCGATCCTTGATCGCCGACACCAAGGGGATCAGCGCCGCGATCTGCTCGTCGGGAAACGGGCGATAGCCGAATTCATGTCCCGGATTGACGATTTCGATCCCGACGCTGGCCGAGTTGACGTCGGTCACGCCCCGCCACGAGCTGGCCCCGGCATGCCACGCGCGTTTCCGCTCGTCGACCATCCGCACGACCTGGCCGTCTTCGGCAATGAGGTAGTGCGCCGACACTTTCGCTTCGGGCGAGGTCAGCCGTGCGATCGCCCCCGCCGCATCGGGCATTCCGGTGTAATGGAGCACGATCATCGACACCGGCAGCGAGCGCTCGTCGAAGTTCGGCGAAGGCGTGTCGATCATGTCCATCCCGCCCGCTTGTCGCACCGGGCGAGGGGCGGTCAAGCCCTGCGCGCGACCGTGGCGCGCGGAAGCTCGGCGACGGTGGCCGGCTGGTAGAGCCCGCGGCGGTCGACGTCGGCGACGAACTTGCTGGTCTGGCCGATGACGGTTTCGCCCGCGCCGAGCATCAGCCAGCCATCGCTGGCGATGACCGAGGATAGCCGGTCGAATGCGAGCGCGCGCTTTTCCTGGCACAGATAAAGCAGGACGTTGCGACACAGAATGATGTCGAACGGACCGCCCGGGGGCGCCGGATCGAGGAGATTGTGGACCTTGAAGCGGACGGTGCGACGCAGCGCCGGTAAGGCGCGCCAGCCGTCATCGCACTCCTCGAACCAGCGGATCATCTGACGCACGCCGAGCCCGCGCTGGACTTCAAATTGCGAATAGCGCCCGTCGCGGGCACGGTCGATGACCCCGGCCGAGACGTCACTCGCCAGGATGTCGATCGTCCAGCCGGCCCATCGCGCGGGCTCGTCGGCGAACAGCATCGCCAGCGAATAGGCCTCCTGTCCGGTTGAACAGCCGGCCGACCAGATCCTGATGCGCCGGGTCGCGCGGCGCTGCTCGGCCAGCCTCGGCAGCGCATCGGCAGCGAGCAGGTCGAACGGATTGCGGTCGCGGAAAAAATAGGTCTCGTTGTTGAGCAGTGCCTCGACCACAAGCGCCGACAGCGCCTGGTCGCGGTCCCTCACGACACGCGCGATCAACTCATCGACCGTGGCGATGCCGTGTTGACGAAGGATGGACGTCAGCGCGGTCTCGATCCGCCACCGCCGGCTAAGGGTAAGTTGTTGGCCGGTGCGCGCCTCGAGCAGGCCGGCGAGGATTCGACAGGCGGATTCGCTGACCTGCACCTCAATGCTCTCGGCAGCGCGAGGCAACTCGGCGCGCGAGCCGGTCGGGCGGGAGGATGGCCGCGGCAAGTCCGCCGTCGGCGATTGCGCGGGGCATTCCCCACACCGCTGAACTCGCCTCGTCCTGGGCAAGCACCGCGCCGCCACACGCAACCATCTTGGTCGCGCCATCGAAGCCGTCGCGGCCCATCCCGGTCAGCACGACGCCGAGCCCCTTGCCGCCATAGAGTGCGCCGATCGAGGCCAGCATCGGATCGACCGACGGCATGCAGCCGCTGCGCACGGCATGGCGGACGAGGTGCACGACAAGGCCGTCGACCCCCTCGACCACGGTCAGATGAGCGTCGCCCGGCGCGATGAACAGCGTGTCGTCGACCAGCACCATGCCCTCTTCGGCGACCACCGCCGGCCGCTTTGCCGCGACTCCCAATTGCCGGGCGAACACCGTCATGAAGGCGGGCGGAAGATGCTGCGTCACGAGGATCGGGGCGTGGATCCGCGGGGGCAGCGCGGCGAAGAAGGTGCCAAGCGCGTGAATGCCGCCGGTCGAAGCGCCGATCGCCAATATCTCGATCGGGTCCGAGGCCATGGCGCGCAATGGCGGACCCGAGGCTTGCGCGCGCGGGGCAATGGCGCGGGCCGCGTCGGGGAGATCATGGTCGAGGCGGCCGAGGGCCCGCAAGCGGGCGACCAGCACCTCGGCGAAACGTCCATTGAACCGGCCGGTCCCGGGCTTGGGCAGCGTATCGGCGGCGCCAAGCGCGAGAGCCGCCACGGTCTCCTCGGCGCCCTCCTCGGCCAGCGACGAGACGATCATCACCTTGGCACCGCGCGCCGCCGCGAGGATGCGCGGAATCGACTTCAGGCCGCCGGCGCCCGGCATCTCGAGGTCGAGCAGGATGACGTCCACCCGGACGTGACCAAGCGCGGTCACCGCGTCCTCTGCGGTGCCGGCGACCGCGACGATGTCGAAATCCCCGTCGGCCTCGATCATGCGCGACAGCACGGCCCGGGCGACCATCGAATCATCGACGATCATCAACCGGATGGGACGCAACACACGGGAGTTTCCTCCCATGGGCGAAGAGGCGAACGCCTGCTTCACCCGACCTTACGCGACGCCGACGAGCTGGAGCTTGATGTGGAGGGTCTCGCGGTCGAACGGCTTCATGACATATTCGTCGGCCCCGGCCTCGAGCGCGGCGCGGATGTGCGCCATGTCGTTTTCGGTCGTGCAGAACACGACCTTGGGTTGGTCGCCGTGGCCGCGCTGACGGAGCAGCTTCAAGAACTCCATTCCGCTCATCACCGGCATGTTCCAGTCGAGCAGGACGACATCGGGCATCGACTCCTCGCAGCGGGTCAGCGCCTCGCGCCCGTCGCCGGCTTCCTCGACCTGGAACTCCAGTGTCTCGAGGATGTGCCGCGCGACCTTGCGGATCACCTTGGAATCATCGACGATCAAACAGGTCTTCATTGATGCTCTTTCCTGATCCGCTCGATATCGCTGTTAATCGCCAACGGTAACCAAGCGCTTAAGCTGCCATGACGGATGAACCGCGCGATTCCGGGCCAGCGACCAGCGCCGCCACGTCGACGAGCAGCAGCGGTCCCTCCCCGCTTTCGATCATCCCCAGCGAGACCCGGCTCCAGCCTGGCCCCATCGCCGAGCGAATCGGGGTCGGCGCGCTTGCCGCTTCGATCACGTCCTCGACGAGATCGACGAGCAATGCGTAATGATGACCGTCGATTTCGGCGACGACCGCTTCGGGCACATCGCCGGCCGGAGCGGGTTCGAGGTCGAGCGAACGGCGGCAATCGATCACGGTCAGCACCCGGCTGCGCAACGCCGACAGCCCCGCGATGTGCGACGCGGCACGCGGCACGGGGATGAGGGCGTCGAGCTCGACCACCCCTTCGACCGCCGAGGCGCGCAAGGCGACGCGGCTGCCGGCGATGCGGACGACCAGCAGGAGATTATTCACTTCGCACCTCCTGCCGAGCGAATTGCGGCAAGCAAGCCGGCGCGGTCGTAGCGATAGATACTGTCGGGCCGGGCGCCGCCGCCAGGCTCGCTGCGCAGCCATATGGTGCGCGCCGAGTTGGCCGCGGCAGTGCCGCCCTCGAACGCGATGCTGAGATCGGCGGGCAGATCGGCCGCTTCGTCGACGACGCGATAGCCGGCCGCCTCGACGATTGGACGAAGCATGTTCTGCATCCAGGCGTCGTCGGCGGCGAGGCGGCAGACCGCTGCGGTTTTCGGCAGCGCTGGTGCGGCGTGCTGCGCGAACAGCCAATGCGCGTCGAGCAACTCGGCAGGTTCTCCCCCGATCAATGCCACGCCGCTGACCGGCCCCGCTGTCGCGACCGGAATGAGATGTTGCGCAAGGCTGGTGAGGTCGATCACTTCGGCGACGGCATAGCCGATCTCGCTCACACCATCGCTGAGGCGAAGAATGCGCATGTTTCCGGCAAGTTCGTGGCCCGCTGGGACGCCGGCGAGCGACACGATCGTCTCGCCGATCTGCGCGCGAAGTTCGCCCGCGACCTGGCGAATGCTGGCCGCCGGGACTTCCTCGATCCGGTCGATGATCCCAAGCGGAAGGGCGCGGCGAGCCCCGTCGAGCGCGCGGAACAGGAGCAGCGGAACACTGCGCTCCTCTGCCTCCACCGCGGTCTCCACGACGCGCCCGGCGCGCTCGTGAGTCTCGAGCCGGATGCCGCCTTGTTCGGCGAGTCCGGCGGGGTCGAACAGGAGAATCGGGCTGCCGTCGTCGGCAAGCGTGGTGCCGGCGTAAAGCCCCGTCGCCATCACCGCCGGTGCCGCCGGTTTCACCACCAACTCCTCATGGTCGTGGATATGATCGACCGCGAGCGCGAACAGGTCGCCACCCGCCGGGCGCAGCACGACAAGCGTCCGCTGGTCGTCGTCGAGGTCGCTGGCGACGCCGAGCAGGTCGGCGAGCGCGATTTCGGGCATCCGCCGTCCGCGGATCGTGGCGATGCCCGACCCACCGATGCGATCGAGGGTCACCGAACTGCCATTGGCGCGAACGATCTCCTCGATCGCGCTCCGGGGAATGGCAAAATGCTGGACGCCGATCGACACGGTCAGCGCCGGGATGATGGTCAGCGTGAGCGGAACGCGAAGCGTCATCCGGGTCCCGCGGCCGGGGGTCGAATCGATTTCGACCGTCCCGCCGATCCGTTCGATGTTCGACCGAACGACGTCCATCCCGACCCCGCGGCCCGAGATCGCCGTGACTTCGGCAGCGGTCGACAGGCCCGCCTCGAAGATCAGCGCCAGGCATTCGCGTGGCGTCATTGCCGCCGCCGCGTCGCGCGACAAGGTGCCGTTGGCGACGGCCTTGGCGGCAAGCTGGGCGCCATCGATCCCGCGGCCATCGTCGACGATGTCGATCAGGATCTGGTTCCCCGACTGGCGCGCCGAGACGGCTACCAGCCCAATCTCGCGCTTGCCCGTGCGGCGGCGCTCGGCGGGGGCTTCGATGCCATGGTCGACGGCGTTGCGGATGATATGGGTCAAGGGATCGCGGATCATTTCGATCATTTCGCGGTCGAGCTCGACGTCGCCGCCACCGATATCGACCAGCACCTGCTTGCCAAGCTCGGCCGACAGGTCGCGGACCATCCGGGGAAGCGCAACGAACAGGTTTTCCACGCGCTGCATGCGCGTTCGGGTGATCGCCTCGCGCATTTCGGCGATGATCCCCGACAAGCGCTCGAACGCGCCGTCGACGGTGACATCGCCCGGGGCTTCGCGCAATCGCCGGGCAAGCTCGTTGCGCGCCAGCACCATGTCCGACACGCCACTCATCACCCGGTCGAGCAATTCGACCGAGAGGCGGATCGTGCGTGGTGCGGAGCTCGTCTTGCCGTCCGCCAGCGTCGCCGCAAGCGGTGCCACGGGACTTTCGGCACCCGGCTTGAGCGCTTCGACAAGGCCAGTGTCGTCACCCTCGGGGATGGTTTCGCCAGCCTCGATTACCGCGATCATTTCGCCGATCCGGTCGATGACCGCGAGCACCGCGCTGACGAGGCCGGCGTCGGCCTGACGACGACCGGCGCGCACATCGGCGAGCGCGTCCTCGGCGGCGTGGCTCAGCGCCTCCAGTCGCGGAAATTCGAAAAAACCGCAGTTGCCCTTGACCGTGTGGACGAAGCGAAAGATCGAATCGAGCCGGGCGCGGTCGCCCGGTTCGGCTTCCCACGCGACGATCTCGCCGCCCAAGGCTTCGAGCATCTCGCGGCATTCAGCGGTAAAGTCGGCAATCAGATCGTCCATGTGGCGCCCGTCAGCTGTTCGCCGACCGGGTTAGGACGAGACTGTTAATTCCTCGTTAGCCACCGCATAGACCCGGCGACGAGTCAGCCCCGCACCGGCAACGTCGCCCCGATCAGAAGCGCGGGGTCGGCAGCATCGCTTAGCCGAATCGACCCGCCGGCGTCCGCCGCGAGCCGATGCGCCAGCCACGCCCCGGCCGCGCGCGGCTCGATCCG
>JALYIX010000060.1 GCA_030775565.1 Pseudomonadota bacterium
AGCGTAGAAATCGCAGTCGAGTGCGGCGACGTCGACCGCGAGGCGTGGGGCAGCCTGGCAACCGTCGAGCAGGAGCAGTGCACCCTTCGCATGGGCGATCGCGGCGGCGCGGGGGGCATCGAGGATCGAGCCGAGGACATTCGAGACGTGCGCGAAGGCGACGACGCGGGTGCGCTCGGTGACGAGGGCTTCGGCGGCGTCGAGGTCGATCTGGCCGTCATCGGTCAGCGGGCAGACGTCGACCTGATAGCCCGCGAGCTGCCATGGGACGATGTTGCTGTGGTGCTCGAGCGCCGACAGCAGAACGCGGTCGCGGCCCTCTTTCGGGAGCGCATAGGCGACGAGGTTGATCGCTTCGGTCGCGCCCTTGGTGAAGACGATCTCGTCGGGTGTCGCGGCGCCCACGAACTTCGCGGTGACGGTGCGCGCGGCTTCATAAGCCAGCGTCATGTTCGACGAGCGTTGGTACACGCCGCGGTGTACGGTGGCGTAGTCGAGGGCGTAGGCCGTGGTGATGGCGTCGATCACCGCCTGCGGTTTTTGCGCGGTGGCGGCGGTGTCGAGATAATGCCAACCCGCGGGGAGCGCGGGGAACTGGTCTCGCACGTCCAGCGGGGTGGAGAGGCGCACCGGGGCGTTCACGCGATTGCCCTCAGCGCGGCGCTGGCGATCTCGCGGATGGTGGAGTCCTCGAGGCCATCCCACAGTCCGCCGATGAAGCCTTCGAGCAGGAGGGCGCGGGCCGTGGCGGGGTCGAGCCCGCGCGCCGCGGCGTAGAACAGTTGCTCGCGGTCGAGTTCGCCGACAGTGGCGCCGTGGGCGCACTTCACGTCGTCGGCGTAGATTTCGAGTTCGGGTTTTGAATTGGCGGTAGCGCCGCGGCTCAGCAGCATCGATTTCACCGACTGCTCGCTATCGGTCTGCTGGGCGCCGCGCGCGACCGCAACCTTGCCGAGGTAGGAGCCGGTCGCGGTACCGCCAAGCACGTTGCGGACGATCTGGCGCGAAGTGCTGCCAAGGCCGACGTGGCGGACCGTGGTGACGATTTCTAGCGTCGCGGAAGCCGCCCCAATGATCGCCGCGTTGAGCTCGAAATGGGCGCCGTCTTCAAGCGTGACGTCGAGTTCGTAGCGGCCGTAGCGGACCGCGGAATTCAGCGCGAAGATGTGCGCGGTTGCGCCCGCCGCAAGCGTGATTTCGGCGCGGCGAATCTGCACGTCGTCGTTCGTCGGAAGCCAGATTTGCTGAAGCGACTGGCCGGCAGCAATGTGCAGCATTTCAGGCTGCGCAAGCGTGTTCCACACGTCACCCAGCGCAGCGATGTCGGCGTAGCGAAATGCCTCCAGCTTGCGGGTGGGAAGTGCAGTCACGCGGCGACCTCGGCATAGCCTTCGCGTTCGAGTTCGAGGGCGAGTTCGGGGCCGCCGCTGCGCTCGATCCGGCCGGCGCGAAGGACGTGGACGCGGTCGGGGGTGACGTAGTCGAGGAGGCGCTGATAATGGGTGATCAGCAGGACCGACTTGTCCGGCGCGCGCATGATGCGGTTGATGCCCGCGCCGACGGCTTTCAGCGCATCGATGTCGAGCCCGCTGTCGGTCTCGTCGAGGATTGCCAAGGACGGGTTCATGATGCCCATCTGGACCATTTCCGCGCGCTTTTTCTCGCCGCCCGAGAAGCCGACGTTGACCGGGCGCTTGAGCATGTCGGCGTCCATGCCGAGCGCTGCGGCCTGAGCCTTGGCGAGCTTGATGAACTCGGCGCCCGAGAGGTCGGACTCGCCCCGCGAGCGACGCTGAGAATTTAGCGCCTCGCGGAGGAATTGGAGCGAGGAGACGCCGGGGATTTCGACCGGATATTGGAAGCCGAGGAACAGGCCGGCGGCAGCGCGCTGATGGGGTTCGAGATCGAGCAGGTCGCGGCCGTCGAAGGTCACGCTGCCGCTCGTCACTTCATACCCCGGGCGCCCCCCGAGGACATAGGCGAGCGTCGATTTCCCCGCCCCATTGGGCCCCATGATCGCATGGATCTCGCCGGTCGGAACGGTGAGGGACAAGCCGTTGAGGATCGGCTTGCCGGCGACCGTGGCGTGGAGGTTGTCGATTTGGAGCATGGTCACTTGAGGTCGTCTTTCGTGGCGGTGCAGCGGACGAGGAAGAAGCGGCGCTTCAGGTCGATCGCTTCCTCGCGCATGGTTTCGAGGCGGCGGCGGTCGTCGAGCGCGCGCTGGCGGTCGTCGAGCGCGAGGTTCATCAGCGACAGCGCTTGGTCGCTGAGCGCCTTTTCGCCCTCGGCGGGCTTGGGCAGCGGGCGGCCGCCGGCTTCGCGAATGGCGCGGCGGCGAGTGGCAATGTCGGCGCGCTCGGCCGAAATCGCTGCCTGGTCGTCATAAATCGAGGTCGCGAAGGCACTGCGACGCTCAGCCTCACCAGCAAAGATCGGCATCGCGCGATTGCGGTCGCACTTGTCGATCGCCCCGTCGAGCGCGTCGAAGTCGGGCGGGGCCAGGGCCAGTGCAAGGACGATCATCCAACCGACCCTTCGAGCGAAATCCCCAGCAACTTCTGCGCCTCGACCGCAAACTCCATCGGCAGTTGCTTCAGCACTTCGCGCGCGAAGCCGTTTACGATCAGGGCGACCGCCGCCTCCGCATCGAGCCCGCGCGAGGTGGCGTAGAAGAGCTGGTCTTCGCTGATTTTCGAGGTCGTCGCTTCATGCTCGATCGTCGCGGTGGGGTTCTTGACCTCGATGTAGGGGACGGTGTGGGCGCCGCTTTCGGAGCCGAGCAGCAGGCTGTCGCACTGGGTGAAATTGCGGACATTCTCGGCGCCGGGGAGGACGCGGACCAGCCCGCGGTAGGTGTTGTTCGAGCGGCCGGCGCTGATGCCTTTCGAGATGATCGTCGAGCGGGTGTTCTTGCCGATGTGGATCATCTTGGTGCCGGTGTCGGCCTGCTGGCGATGGTTGGTCAGCGCGACCGAGTAGAATTCGCCGACGGACCCATCGCCCTTCAAGATGCACGACGGATATTTCCAGGTGATCGCCGATCCGGTTTCGACCTGGGTCCAGCTCACCTTGCTCCGCGCGCCGGCGCACAGCGCGCGCTTGGTGACGAAGTTGAAGATGCCGCCCTTGCCGTCGGCGTCGCCGGGATACCAGTTCTGGACGGTGCTGTACTTAACCTCGGCGTCCTCGTGCGCGTAGATTTCGACGACCGCCGCGTGAAGCTGGTTCTCGTCGCGCATCGGCGCGGTGCAGCCTTCGAGGTAGGAGACGTAGCTCCCCTTTTCGGCGACGATCAGCGTGCGCTCGAACTGGCCGGTGTTTTCGGCGTTGATGCGGAAATAGGTCGAGAGTTCCATCGGGCAGCGGACGCCCTCGGGGACGAGCACGAAGGTGCCGTCGGAGAAGACCGCGGCGTTGAGGCAGGCAAAGACATTGTCGCGCTGGGGGACGACCGAGCCGAGATACTTCTTGATGAGCTCCGGGTACTCGCGGATCGCTTCGGAGATCGACAGGAAGATCACCCCGGCGCGCTTTAATTCCTCGCGGAAAGTGGTCGCGACGGAGACCGAATCGAACACTGCGTCGACCGCGATCCGCCTCGCGCCCTCGACCCCGGCGAGCACCTTCTGCTCCTCGATCGGGATGCCGAGCTTTTCATAGACGCGCAGGATTTCGGGATCGACCTCGTCGAGGCTGCCGAGCTTGGGCTTGGCCTTGGGCGCGGCGTAATAATAGGCATCCTGGTAATCGATCGCGGGAATGTCGAGCTTGGCCCAGTCGACCTCCTCCATCTCGAGCCATGCGCGATAGGCCTTCAGGCGCCATTCGAGCATCCATTGGGGCTCGTTCTTCTTGGCCGAGATGAAGCGGACCGTGTCTTCGCTGAGCCCCTTGGGCGCGAACTCCTGCTCGATGTCCGAGGAGAAGCCCCACTCATAGTCCTTGGCGATCGCCTCGCGGGCTTCGCGGTTGTCGAGCTGTTCGTCCATCATCGGGCCAATTGCTGGAGGGTGACGGCGTCGAGCGCGCCGCGCACGGCGGTGCCGACGAGGCCCATGTGCGGCTTGACGCGGCAATGGGCATCGAGCGCGCAGTCGGAGGCTTCTTCGCTCCCGCCGCACTGGGTCATCGCGATCGGGCCTTCGACCGCCTCGACGATCTCGGCGAGGCTGATTGCGGTCGGGCAGCGGGCCAGCGTGAAGCCGCCTTGTGCCCCGCGAACGCTGGTCAGTAGCCCGGCGCCGGCGAGGCGGCCCATCAGCTTTTGCGCGGTGGGAAGGGGAACCCCGGTCTCGGTCGCGAGGACGGCCGCCGACAGGCGCTCGCCCGCGGGGCGGCGCGCGGCGGCGGAGAGGATCACGACCGCATAATCGGCAAGGTGGGTGAGGCGCATGACTATATAGGAGCTTTCCGGTCCGATTTAGGGAAGGTGCGGCGGTTACGCAAGCTCCAGCGTCACGCCCGGGATGACGAGTGTTGCTTGGCCTGCCATAGGCCGATCCATGTACCGCGCGCTGCGACCTTTCATTTTTGCCCTGGACGCCGAGCGGGCGCATCAGCTGACGATCGCCGGGTTGAAGGCCCTACCCTATCGCCAACCGAGCTTCGACCCGACCCTCGCAACAACCGTGGCCGGACTGGTTTTTCCGTCCCCGGTCGGCCTTGCGGCGGGCTTCGACAAGGACGGCGAGGTCCCCGATGCGATGCTGTCGCTCGGCTTCGGCTTCGTCGAGGTCGGGACGCTGACCCCCCTGCCCCAGGCCGGCAACCCGAAGCCTCGCCTGTTCCGCCTCGCCGAGGACCAGGCAGTGATCAACCGCATGGGGTTCAACAATCGCGGGCAGAGTGATGCGCTCGAGCGGCTGGCGCGGCGCAAGCGAAGAGGTGTCGTGGGCGTCAACATCGGCGCCAACAAGGACAGCGCCGACCGCATCGCCGACTATGCCTTCGGGGTGCGGGCGATGGCGGGCGTGGCGGGCTATCTGACGGTCAACATCTCCTCGCCTAACACCCCGGGGTTGCGCGATCTGCAGGCGGGCGGGGAGTTGGCCGAATTGCTTGCCGCGGTGAACGAGGCGCGGGTCGCCGGGGGCCCTCCGGTGTTCCTGAAAGTGGCCCCCGATCTGGTCCCGGGCGATCATGAGCGGATCGTTCGCGCCGCAAGCGATCATGGCCTCGACGCGCTGATCGTCGCCAACACCACCATCACGCGGCCGCCTCTTCATTCGCGCCTCAAGGATCAGGCGGGCGGCCTGTCGGGCGCACCGCTCGAACGGCTGGCGCTCGACCAGCTGCGCGCGTTCCACGCGGTCGGCTCGCCGCTGCCCTTGATCGCGGCTGGCGGGATTGGGAGCGCTGCGGACGCCTTCGCGCGCATTCGGGCCGGAGCGTCGCTGGTGCAACTTTACTCGGCGCTGGTGTACGAAGGGCCCGGCCTTGCGCGGCGCATCGCGGACGGGCTTGCGGTGCTGCTTCGCCGCGACGGCTTTGCCAATATTGCCGAGGCGGTGGGAAGCGAGTAGCCCTTGCAACCATGCGAACGACCCTTGCCCTGGTGGCCAGTCTTGCCCTTGTCGGCGTCCCCTCCACCGCCCCCGCGCGTCATTCGGCGACGATCCATCGCCATATAGCTCGAATCGCCGCGACAATGGCGCGTGGCGTCGTCAGCGCGGCCGATCCGCGCGCCGCTGAAGCCGGCGCGGCGATGCTGCGACAAGGTGGCAGCGCAGCCGACGCGGCGATCGCGACGATGCTCACGCTGACCGTGGTCGAGCCCGAAAGCTCAGGGATCGGCGGCGGCAGCTATCTCGTCTTCCGTGACGCCAATGGCACGATCCAGACCTATGACAATCGGGAGACCGCGCCGCGTGCCGCGACCGGCAGCTGGTTCCTTGGACCCGACGGCAAACCGCGCCCCTTCGCCGATGTCGTCCCCGGCGGAACGAGTGTCGGCGTGCCGGGCAATATCAGCATGGCGGCGCACGCCCACCGCGATCATGGGCGTTTGCCGTGGCGCGCGCTGTTCCAGCCGGCGATCGCGCTCGCCCGCGATGGGTTCGTGATTACGCCGCGGCTTTATGGCGCGCTTCAGCGGGAAGCTCGAGTCGGCGCGTTTTCAGCTGGCGGTCGGGCGCTTTTCTACCGGCCGGACGGGAGCCCGCTCCCCGCCGGGACGCGCGTCCGCAATCCGGCACTGGCGCGGTTCCTGGCACAGATCGCGGCGCGCGGCCCAGCGGCTTTCTACCACGGCCAGAATGCCGCGGCGATCGTGGGCGCGGTCAACCACGCCGCGCACAACCCCTCGCCGATGAAGCTGGCCGATCTCGCGGCTTACGATAGCAAGGTGCAGCCGCCGGTGTGCGGCTTCTATCGCGGCTATCGGCTGTGCGGGATGGGTCCGTCCTCGTCGGGCGGGCTGGCGGTGATCCAGACGCTGGCGATGCTCGAGCGGTTCGACCTTGCCCGGCTCGGACCCAACAATCCGACCTCATGGCACCTGATCGCCGAGGCGATGCGGCTCGCTTATGCCGACCGCGACCAATATGTCGGCGATCCCGGCTATGTCTCGGTGCCGGTCGCCGGATTGCTCGACCGCGCCTATCTGGCGCAGCGTTCGGCGCTGATCTCGCCGACCTCGACGATGCCGATGGTCGCCGCCGGACGGCCCGCCGGGGCGCCGAAGATGGCGCTTGGACGGGACTATGCCGAGCATGGCACGTCGTCGTTTGCAGCCGCCGATGGGCGCGGCAACGTCGCCTCGATCACCTCGACGATCGAAAGCGTCTGGGGCTCGGGGCTGGTCGTCAACGGCTATTATCTCAACAACGAGCTGACCGATTTCAGCTTCGCGCCGAGTGGTGCCGATGGCGCCCCCGTCGCCAATCGGGTCGAGGGGGGCAAGCGGCCGCGCAGCTCGATGGCGCCGATGATCGTCACCGGCCCCGACGGGCGCGTTCGGCTGGCGGTCGGCGCGGCGGGCGGGCCGACGATCCCGGCGCAGGTGTTGAAGACGATCATCGCCGTAATCGACTGGAAGATGAGCGCTCGCGAGGCGATCGCCGCGCCAGTCTTGTTCGCGCCGAGCGGGCCAACGATCTATGTCGAGGATGATTCGCCGCTTGTCGCGATGATCCCGGCACTGACCGCGCTCGGCCATGGATCGCTCAAGACAAGCCCGCATGGCACTTACAAGGCCAATGCGATCGAACAGATCGGCGGACACTGGTCGGGTGCCGGCGATCCGCGCAGCGAGGGTGTGGCGGTCGCTCAGTGAAGCAAGCGCCCCAGCTCGAGCATTTTCCCAACCTCGTCGCGATGTTCTTCGCGCGGGCGGCGCAGAACGGCGACAAGCCATTCCTGTGGGCCAAGCGCGAAGGCGAGTGGCGCGCAACCAGCTGGGCCGAGGCGGCGCAACAGGTCGCGGCGCTGGCGGCGGGCCTCAAGGGGCTTGGGCTGCAGCCCGGCGAACGCGTGATGCTGGTGAGCGAGAATAGGCCGGAATGGCTGATGTCGGACCTCGCGATCATGGCCGCGGGGTGCGTGACGGTCCCGACTTACACCACCAACACGGTGCGCGATCACCAGCATATCCTCGGCAATTCGGGCGCGCGGGCGGTGATCGTGTCGTCGCAGAAGCTCGCCAAGAACCTGATCCCGGCCGTGCTCTTCTCGTCGGAATGCAATCATATCATTTCGATCGAGCCGCTGTCGGTCGTCCAGTCGCCCGATGTCGCCAAGTTTCATTCATGGGGCGAACTGGCGACAGGGCCGAGCGATGTCGGCGCGGTGACCGCGGCAGCGGCGGCGGTCGGGCGCGATGCGCTGGCCTGCCTCATTTACACCAGCGGCACCGGTGGCGCCCCGCGCGGGGTGCGGCAGCATCATGGCGCAATCCTGCACAATGTCGAAGGCTGCATCGACATCATCTCGACCGACTTCGGCTGGGACGACGAGCGCTTCCTGTCGTTCCTCCCCGCCTCCCACGCCTATGAGCATTCGGGCGGGCAGCATTTCCCGATCGCGCTGGGCGGGCAGATCTATTTCGCCGAGAGCCTCGAGAAGCTCGCCGCCAATATCGAGGAAGTGCGGCCGACGCTGATGGTCGTCGTGCCGCGGCTGTTCGAGATGCTCCGCGCGCGAATCCTCAAGACGATCGAGCAGGACGGGGGGTTGCCGGCCTATCTGCTCGGCCGCGCGCTGGCGATCGAGGCGCGGCGGGCGAACGGGCGGATGCGCGCGATCGACCGGCCGATGGACAAGCTGCTCGACTTCACGCTGCGCCGCAAGGTCCAGGCCAAGTTCGGCGGGCGGATCAAGGCAATGGTGTCAGGGGGCGCGCCGCTCAACCCCGAAGTCGGGCTGTTCTTTGCAGCGACCGGGATCACCATGCTCCAGGGCTATGGCCAGACCGAGGCCGGGCCGGTGATCAGCTGCAACCGCCCGGCTGCCGGAATTGCGATGGAGACGGTCGGGCCGCCGATGCGCAATACCGAGGTCAGGATCGCCGAGGATGGCGAGATCATGGTGCGCGGCGAACTGGTCATGCACGGCTATTGGCGCGACCCGGAGAGCAGCGCGAAGGTGCTGCAGAATGGCTGGCTCGCGACCGGCGACGTCGGACATCTCGACTTGGCCGGGCGGATCGTCATCACCGACCGCAAGAAGGACCTGATCGTCAACGACAAGGGCGACAATGTCGCGCCGCAGCGGGTCGAAGGGATGCTGACGTTGCAGCCCGAAATTGCCCAGGCGATGGTATTCGGCGATCGCCGCCCGCACCTCGTCGCCTTGATCGTCCCCGAGGCAGACATCGCCGGCGAGCCCGATCTTCAGCAGCGGCTGGGCAAGGCGGTCGACCGGGTCAATGCCGAGTTGAGCGTGATCGAAAAGGTGCGCCGCTTCATCGTTGCCGACGCGCCCTTCTCGGTCGAGAATGAGCAGCTCACGCCATCGATGAAGATCCGCCGTCACGTCATCGGCGCCACTTACGGCGAGCGACTGGCCGCACTCTACGGCGCCGCCAAGCGCTAGGAGCGGCGCGGCCGTTCGTAGGGCACGAACGCATTGAGCGTACAGCTGCCCACGGTGAAACCCCCGGTGAGGTCGACCACGCGGGCAATGTCGCCGCGGCACAGTCCCATCCCGCCGAAGCTGTGCGTAACGAGCGTATATTGGCCCGAGCCGAGTGGACGGCACCCGCCGACCGGCGACTGGACGTAGGTTCGGCTCCCCTCCTTGAACAGGATGGTGTTGTCGTCGACCACCTGCATGTCGCCCGACCGCGAACTTTGCAGGCAATCGACCGGGCGGCCGGGCACCTTGCCGGCAAGTTCGCGGCGGAGATCGTCCTGGGCGCGCGCCGTCGGCTGATAGGGCTGTTCGACGTACGAGGCGCAACCGCCGAGCGCGGCGGTGGCGGTGGCGGCGAGGAGGGCGGCGAGGGGGCGCATTGCGGTCACTCCGGTTGGACTCTCTGACGCTCAACGCATGAGACGCCTTGCGGGATGAAAGCAGGCTTAACGAAACGCATCTTTTGCCGCGCGGCGTTCGGCGAATTGCTCGGCCGAGGTGGCGAGCAGGAAGGGATTGGTGGCGCGTTCCTGGGCGATGGTCGTCGGTACCGTCATTCGCCCGACGCTGCGAGCTTGCTCGACCTCGGCCAGGCGCTTGGCGATGGCGCCGTTGCCGGGCTCGGCATGCGCGGCGAAGCGGGCGTTGGCCAGCGTGTATTCGTGGGCGCAATAGATCCGCGTTTCGGGCGGCAGGTCGGCGAGCCGGCGGAGCGAGGCGAACATCTGCTCAGGCGTGCCCTCGAACAGCCGGCCGCAGCCCATCGCGAACAAGGTGTCGCCGACGAACGCCACTCCGGCCGAGCGAAAGACATAGGCGATGTGGCCGAGCGTGTGGCCGGGAACGTCCCACACCTCGCCGACATGGCCGCCGATCGAAACGCGGTCGCCTTCCTTCAATGGGACATCGAGCCCGGGGATGCGGTCGGCCTCGGCGGCGGGGCCCGAGACGCGGGCGCCGCTTGCCTTGACCGCGAGGTTGCCGCCGGTGTGGTCGGGGTGCCAGTGGGTGTTGAGCACCTGCCCGACCTTCCAGCCGCGGCGGTCGGCTTCGGTCAGCACGGCGCTGGCGTCGCCGGGGTCGATCACGGCGGTCTCGCCGCTCGCCGAATCGCGGACGAGCCACAGATAATTGTCAGCGAAAGCCGGAACTGCGACGACCTCGAGCAGTGGGGTGCCCGAGGCCATCACCATTCGCCCGTGTTCGGCATCGACGCCCAGGGTTCTGCCGGGGCAAGGCGCTCGCCCGCCTGGAGCAGCTCGATCGAGATGCCGTCGGGAGAACGGACGAAGGCCATGTGGCCGTCGCGCGGCGGACGGTTGATGGCGACGCCGCCGTCCATGAGGCGCTGACAAGTCGCGTAAATGTCGTCCACGCGGTAGGCGAGATGAC
Source organism: Pseudomonadota bacterium (assembly GCA_030775565.1). Taxonomy (GTDB): domain Bacteria; phylum Pseudomonadota; class Alphaproteobacteria; order Sphingomonadales; family Sphingomonadaceae; genus Sphingomicrobium. The sequence continues at coordinate 10,465 of JALYIX010000060.1, forward strand.
CGAAGTTGCGGCCGCCGGTGTAGCCGCTCTGGTCCCAATTATGAGTCAATTCCACTTCCCCGCCGTCGTCGCCGGGCGCGCCGAGGAAGATCAGCGTGTAGCTGCCGGCGGGCACCTCGAAGCGGCGACGCTCCTCGAGCCCGAGCAGGCGGAAGAAGGCGATGGTGGCGTCGGGGTCGCTGACGCGGAGCATGGCATGGAGAAATTTCATTCCCCCGCTATTTCACGGTGAGGGGTACCCCGGCAAGACCCAGCGCTTCGCGCGCCAACTGACCCGATGGACCGGAAGGATCGGCGGCGAGCGCCTTTTGCCACGCCTCGCGGGCCGCCGCGTCCTCGCCGGCGAGCTGCGCGACATGGCCACTTTCGAACAGGATGGTCGGGTCGCTGGGGGCGAGCCGAAGCGCGCGGGCGATGGCAAGCCTGGCGCGCGGAACGTCATTGGCGGCCACAGCGAGCGTGGTGCGGAAGTACCACAGGAAGGGGTCGCCCGGGACGAGTCGCGCGGCCTCGGCGGCGCGGGCTTCGGCGGTGGCGATGTCGCCCGCGGCTTGCGCGGCACGGGCGCGGTCGAGCAGCAG
>JALYIX010000061.1 GCA_030775565.1 Pseudomonadota bacterium
GCCATTGGCCGCGTGCGCGGCTAGCCTTGCGGCATCATGCCGCAGCGCGCCCAAGCCGAACTTGCCGTCGCCGGCCACGAACTCTCGGCGCTGGCCGACAACCTTCCCAATCCGGCCTGGATCGCGCACGCCGATGGGTCGATCTTCTGGTACAACCGCGCCTGGTACGATTATACCGGGGCCACGCCGGACGAGATGATGGGCTGGGGCTGGTCCGCGGTCCACCATCCCGACGAGCTCGCCCGGGTCACCGCGGAGTGGGCCGCGACGCTTGCCACGGGCAGCACCTTCGAGATGACCTTTCCGCTCCGCCGCCACGACGGTGCCTTCCGCCCCTTCCTCACCCGCGTCGTGCCGATCCGCGATGCGTCGGACGCCATCGTCCGCTGGTTCGGGACCAAAGTCGACATCAGCGCTCAGATCGAAACCGAGGATCGGCTGCGGGTCGCCGAAGCCGACTGGCGGACCTTGTTCGACGAAATGCAGGAGGGGATCGCCGTCATCGAGCTCCAGCGCGATTCACGCGGCGTGGTCGTCGACGCGATCGTGCGCCAGGCCAATAGTTATCACGAGCGGTTTACCGGGGTTCCGCTCGCGCGCTCGATCGGCACGAGCGTTTTTGCCCGCGCCCCTGACGCGGCCGCCTTTCTTCTCCCCATCTATGTACGGGTCGCTGAAACCGGTTTTTCCGAGCAGCACGAAGTCCACTCCAAGGTCCTTGGGCGCTGGGGAGACGTCCGCGCCTATCGCCATTCCCCCGACAAGGTCGCGGTGCTGTTCTCCGACGTCACCCCGCGCAAGGACGCCGAGCAGGAAGCCCGCCGCGCGCAGGAAAGCCTGCTCCGCGTGTCCCGCCTCAGCGCGATGGGGGCGATGGCGTCCACCCTGGCGCACGAACTCAACCAGCCGATCGGCGCGGCCAGCAATTTCATCGCCGCCGCCGACCAGCATGTCCTGCGCAATGCGACGCCCGACCCCGCGCTGCTCCGCGGGCTGTTCGGCAATGCCATCGCCAGCTGCCAGCGCGCGGGCGATATCATCCGCTCGATGCTGGATTTCACCATCACGGGAGAAGTGGCCAAGGCACCGTGGAACGTGCGGGAACTGATCGACGCTGCGGTCGAGGAGTATCTCGGGACGCGCCCGTCGGCGGCGGTGGCGTTCGACATTCGCTGTCCCGCGACGCTTCCGCCCTTGCCGTGCGACCGGGTCCAGATCAGCCAAGTGCTCCGCAACCTGTTCACCAACAGCGTCCAGGCGATGACCGGCGTCACCCCCAAGGCGATCAGCATCGCGGCGCGCGCCACCGCCCAGTCGATCGAGCTGAGGGTCGAGGACCAGGGCCATGGTTTTCGCGAGCGCTCGCACGAGCAACTGTTCGAGCCCTTCTGGTCGACCACCGACCTTGGTCTCGGGCTCGGCCTGCCGTTATGCCGGACGATCGTCGAGGCGCATGGCGGATCGATCCGCGCCGAGCCTGCTCCCGGCGGCGGCGCGGCATTCGTGATCCAGCTGCCGCTCCTCGACGGCTGAAGCCGATCAGCGCGGCTGGGGTGGCGGAAGCGCGCCCACAGCGGGCTTCGGCATGACCTTGGGCGTGACCCGCCAGACGCGGTTGCCGACGTCATCGGCGATCAGCAGTGCGCCGAACTTGTCGAACGCCACCCCGACCGGGCGGCCGCGGCTGGTCCCATGGTCGGCGTCGCGGAAGCCGGTGACGACGTCCTGCTTCATCCCCGACGGGCGGCCATTGACGAACGGCACGAAGCTGACCTTATAACCCGACGGCGAATAGCGGTCCCAGCTGCCATGCTCGCCGATGAACGCGCCGCCCTTGTACTGCGGGAACAGCGGGCTGGTCGAGAAGGCGAGGCCGAGCGCGGCGACGTGGCTGCCGAGCGCATAATCGGGCTTGATCGCCCTGGCGACGAGGTCGGGCCGGCGGTCCTGCGGGGCGATCCGCGGGTCCTCGTGCTGGCCGTAATAGCTGTAGGGCCAGCCGTAGAAGCCGCCGTCCTGGACCCGCGTCATATAATCGGGGACGAGGTGCGCGCCCAGCTCGTCGCGCTCGTTGACGACGACATAGAGGTCGTTGGTGCCCGGATAGAACACCGGGCTGTTGGGGTTGCGAAGCCCGGTCGCGAACACCCGCCAGCGGCCCGATGCACGGTCGATCTCGAGCACCGCGGCGCGATTCTTCTCGGCATCGAAGCCGTTCTCGACGATGTTCGAATTGGACCCGACCGTCGCATAAAGCCGCTGCCCGTCGGGCGACAGCACCAGGCTCTTGGTCCAGTGATGGTCGATCGGCCCACCCGGAAGCGGGGTCAGCATCTTGCCCGCTACCTTGATCTCGGCGGTCGAGCCGAGCGTGTAAGGGAAGGTCACCACCCCATCGGTGTTGGCGACGTAGAGGGTATTGTCGATCCACGCGACCCCGAACGGCGAGTTGAGCTTGTCGACCAGCGTCGTCACGACCTCGGGCACGCCGTCGCCGTTGGCATCGCGGATCAACGTGATCCGGCTCGCCGACTTGGTTCCGCCGGGATAGCTTGTCGCCTTGCCCTTGATGATCGAGGTGATCGGATCCTTGGGCCGCTTGACCGGCTCGGCCGGCGGGCTCTTGGCCTGGACGACGAGGATGTCGCCATTGGGCAGGGCGTAGACGAAGCGCGGATGGGCAAGGTTGATCGCCAGCGCCTTGATCGCCAGGCCCGGAGCGACAGTCGGGGTCTCGTTGCCGCTCCACCCGACCCCGTTCGAGACGTTGATCGGCGGCAGCAGGAACGCCTTGGGATCGGGCAGCGCCGGGTTCGGCCCGACCTGGCTGTTCTCGTCGAACTTGGGGTCCGAGCAGGCCGACAGCGTTGCGATCATGACACCGGCAAGGAGAAGCGCGGCACGGCTCATGCGACAAACTCCCGATCGGCGGATCGGCCGACGACGGCCGCGCGGCGCTCGATGACCCCGGCGATGATGCCCCCGGCATAAAGCAGGATAACGGTCACCAGGCTGAGCAGGATGCCCTCGGGCACGACCGCCGTCCAGCCGTCGCGGCTATGGACGAAGGCGTTCCACAGCCCGATCAGAAGCGCGATGATCGTCAGCCCGAAGTGCCACCCGAATCCGCGCCGCCCACGCGCGCCGCCGGTCGCCCAGTCGACGATCCCGGCAAGCACCGCCAGCCCGCCCATGATCAGCGCGGTGACGATCAGCCAGATCGAGAAATATTGCCACATGAGGTTGGCGGTCTGCATATATTGGTAATCGGTGACGAGCGCCAAGGTGAAGAAGGCCGTCGGGAAGCCGCCAAGGAAGCGGTGCACCGCCCCGGCGCCGCTCGGATGGGCGCTGAAGCCAGCTGCGCGCCGATCATCCTCGGCCCGTTCCCCGATCCGGCGCTCTTCGACACCATCCACCATCAATACTCTCCCTGTCGAGCCGCTATACGAGCGAAGGGCGCGCCCTGTTCCGCCATGGCGCGCGCCTCGCGTCGGTGGGTCGCTGCATCTGCTCGCCACACCCTACCCCCGTTACCGTAAGTGAACTTTCGCAGCACCAGGTCGACTGCGGCTTGCACCGTATGCGCGCCGCGGGCATGGCGCCGGCGCGGGAGGCGCCACATGATCCAGTCAGGGCAGAGCATCGAGCAGAACCCCGACGTCCGCTATCTCGGGCGGCTATTGGGCGACGTCATCCGCATGGTCGGCGGCGACGCGCTCTATCACCGCATCGAATATATCCGCTCGGCCTCGGTCGACCGCCATCGCGGGGTCGCCGGGGACGAGGCGGTCGATCCGGGGCTCGACGCGCTGAGCCTCGACGACACGCTCGCCTTCACCCGCGGCTTCATGCTCTTCTCGATGCTCGCCAACCTCGCCGAGGATCGCCAGGGAGTTGCCGCCGAGCCGGGCTCGAGCGTCGCCGCCGCGCTCGACCTGCTCGCCGACAAGGGCATCGACCGGGCGGCGGTGAGCGCGCTGCTCGACCACGCGTT
>JALYIX010000062.1 GCA_030775565.1 Pseudomonadota bacterium
CGCGGATATGGCCCGAGACGACCGACACCGCGCCGAATTCGCCCATCGCGCGGGCATTGCACAGGAGGACGCCGTAGAGCAGCCCCCAGCGGATGTTGGGTAGCGTCACGCGGCGGAAGGTCTGGAAGCCGGTTGCGCCCAGCGACAGCGCGGCCTCCTCGTCGTCGCGGCCCTGCCCCTGCATCAGCGGGATGAGCTCGCGCGCGACGAACGGGAAGGTCACGAACATCGTCGCCAGCACGATTCCGGCGACGGCGAAGATGATCTGGACATCATGCGCGTCGAGCCACTCGCCAAACCAGCCCTGCGCGCCGAACAGCAGCACGTAGATCAGCCCCGACACCACCGGCGAGACCGACAGCGGCAGGTCGATCAGGCTGGTCAGCAGACTTTTGCCCGGAAAGTCGAACTTGGTGATCGCCCAGCTCGCGGCGAGCCCGAAGACGACGTTGGCCGGAACGGCAATCGCCGCGACGACCAGGGTCAGCTTCATCGCGGCCAGCGCATCGGGCTGGCGGATGGCCTCGATGAACGCGCCCAGGCCGTGATCGAGGGCCTGGCCGAAGACCGTCCCGAGCGGGAGCACGAGCATCAACGCGAGAAAGCCGAGCGCAAGCGTGATGAGGACCGATCGCCCCGCCCTGCCCTGCCCGATGGCGCGCCTCATTCGCCCCGCCCGCCGCGATTGGCGATGTAGTTCTGGTAGATGTTGAGCATCACGAGCAGCGAGAAGGAGGCGAGGAGCAGCACCACCGCAATCGCGCTGGCTCCGTTATAATCATATTGTTCGAGCTGGGTGACGATCAGCAACGGCGCGATTTCGGTCCGGTAGGGCATGTTGCCGGCGATGAAGATGACCGAGCCATATTCCCCCACTCCGCGCGCGAAGGCCATCGCGAAGCCGGTCAAGAGCGCTGGAAAGATCGCCGGAAAGATCACGCTGTTGAAGGTCTGCAAGCGGCTGGCGCCAAGCGTCGCGGCGGCTTCCTCGACGTCTTGCCCCAGGTCGGCAAGCACCGGCTCGATCGAGCGCACGACGAACGGCAGCCCGACAAAGGTCAGCGCGACGGTGATGCCGAGCCATGTGAAGGCGACCTTGATCCCGAGCGGCGCCAGCAGGCTGCCGATCAGCCCATGTTCGGCATAGAGCGTGGTGAGCGCGATCCCGGCGACCGCCGTGGGCAACGCGAACGGCAGGTCGACCATCGCGCTGACCAGCCGCCGCCCGGGAAAGCTGTAGCGCACCAGCACCCAGGCAACGAGCGTTCCGAACAGCGCATTGATCAACGCCGCCACCGCCGCAGTCCCGAAGCTTACCTTGTAAGCGGCAATCGCGCGCGCGCCCAACGCGGCGCGGGCGAACTCGTCCGGGCCCATGCCCGCCGCCTTCAACGCCAGTGCGGCAAGCGGCAGGAACACGATCAGCGACAGCCAGCCGACGGTCAGCCCAAGGGTCAGGCCGAACCCCGGAATGATCGAACGGCGCACGCGGGGACGCCCGATCCGCGGCAGCCCCTTCGCAAAGGCGTCGTCGGGCGCGCCGGGCAAGGCCAGGCCCTGGCTCAGTGGGATTTCTTTGCCATGATGCGGTCGAACAGCCCGCCATCGGCGAAGTAGCGCTTCTGCGCGGCTTTCCAGCCGCCGAACTCGGCGATGGTGGCAAGCTTCAATTGCGGGAAGTCCTTGCTGTGCCGCGCCGCCACGCCGGCGTCGCGCGGGCGGTAATGGTTGCGGGCGATAATTTCCTGCGCTTCGGGCGTGTAGAGAAATTTGAGGTAGGCATCGGCAAGATCCAGCGTGCCGTGCTTCTTGGCGTTTTCGTCGATCACCGCGACCGACGGCTCGGCCAGCACCGAAACCGACGGAATGATGAGGTCGACCTTGTCCTTGCCCAGCTTGTCGCGCGCGAGCAGCGCTTCATTCTCCCATGCGATCAGCACGTCGCCGATGCCGCGTTCGACGAAGGTCGTGGTCGCCTGGCGCGCCCCGCTGTCGAGCACCGGGACATGGTTGTAGAGGGTTGTGACGAACGCCTCGGCCCTTGCGTCCGACCCCGTCCTCGAGCGCGCCCAGGCGAGCGCGCCGATGAAGTTCCAGCGTGCTCCGCCGGATGACTTGGGATTGGGCGTAATCACTTCGACGCCCGGCTTGACGAGGTCGCCCCAGTCCCTGATCGCCTTGGGATTGCCCTTGCGCACCAGGAACACGATCGTCGAGGTGTAGGGCGCGCTATTGTCGGGCAGCCGCGTCGCCCAGGTCGCGGGCAATTTGTGGCTCTTGGCGGCGATGGCGTCGATGTCTGCCGCAAGCGCCAGCGTCACGACGTCGGCACCGAGCCCGTCGATCACCGCGCGCGACTGCTTGCCCGACCCGCCATGGCTCATCTCGAACCGAATGTCCTGGCCATGAGCCTTGTTCCACTGCGCGGCGAAGACCGTGTTGATGTCCTTGTAGAGTTCGCGCGTGGGGTCATAGCTGACATTGAGCAGCCTGGGACCAGTGCCCTCCCCGCCGTTGCCGCAGCCGCTCACCAGCAACGCCGCGGCGACGACCACGCCAAACAATCTCGCCATGCTGAAGTCCCTTTTCTTCAACGCAATCAGCGCGCCGATTCGTCCGGAGCAAGCCGGTCCGCGTCGCGCCGAGCATCCATGCGGCAAGCGTGCGCCTTTGCAAGAGCCCCGCCCGAGAAGGCAGACAAGCGGCTGCGCCGCGTCGCCGGATTGAAAGATTCTTGCCCTCTACGCGGGTTTCTTAGGGACGCTTGGGGGACCGGCTGCATATCCCAAGCGAGGCACGTCCGTGAATGAAGCCCTTGAAGCAAAATTTTGCTAAGCAGATGATAGCCGAACATCAAGGGAGCCGCCGCATGAACGCCAACAAGGCCTTGTGGGAAAAGGGCGATTTTACGCGACTCGCGGCGACCATGCGCCGAAGCGGGGAGGAACTGGTCGAAGGGCTCGGCATCACACCCGCCATGGAGGTTCTCGACCTCGGCTGCGGCGACGGGACGACTGCGCTTCCTGCCGCCAAGCTGGCTGCCAGTGTCCTCGGCATCGACATCGCCAGCAACCTCGTCGCGGCGGGCAACGCGCGGGCGCGCGAGGCCGGTCTCGACAATATTCGCTTCGAGGAGGGCGATGCGTCCGCCCTCGGTGGAGTCGAGAGCGCACGGTTCGATCTTGTCATCAGCATCTTCGGCGCGATGTTTGCGCCGCGCCCGGTCGATGTTGCGCGCGAAATGGTGCGAGTAACGCGTCGCGGCGGGCGGATCGTGATGGGCAACTGGATCCCCGGCGACCCGACCCTGGTTGCGCAAATCCTCAAGGTCAGCGCAGCGTACACCCCGCCACCACCGGAGGGTTTCGTCAGCCCGGTCAGCTGGGGCCTCGAAGAGAATGTCCGGCAGCGGTTCGGCGAGGCCGGCGTTGCGCCCCAGGACATCCAGTGCGAGCGCGCGACCTTCGCGTTCCGCAATGACAATCCGCCGGCCACTTTCCTCGGACTGTTCCGCGATTATTACGGCCCGACGATGAATGCCTTCGAGGCCGCGCGCGCCAACGGCCGCGAAGCCGAGCTGGAACGCGAGCTGAGCGCTCTGTTCGAGAGCCAGAATCGTGGCGGTCCCGACCATACTGATATGGCGGCGACCTACCTCAAGGTCACCGTAAACCGGCGCTGAGCATTAGATGCGGACGCACCGCTGGTCACTTCGCCCAGGGGTGATCGCCGATGCGGTCGGCGACGGTGGCGAGCGCTGGGGCGTCGGTCAGGCGAATGGATAGCCCGCCGCTCCGCTCAAGCGTGGGTCGGTCGAGCTTGAGCCATTTTGGCGCGCAGCCGCGTGGCAGCCGGCGGTCGGCGATGACGATGTCACTGGCCGCACAGCCCGCAACGGTCTCGGCCCACGGCGCGAGGTAGGCGGAGCGAAAGGCGAGGACGTGCCAGGTGCGGCCTCCGCGCACCACGGCAAAGCGGCACGCGTCGTCGTTGCAGGCGGCATCGCGACGATCCTCAATCCAGCCCGTCTCCCCGTCGAATCCCGCATTTTCGGCGATTTGGCTGCGCGTGAAATCGCCGGCCCGCTCGCGCAGCATCAGCGGGGTACCGTCGGCCTCGACCAAGGCGAGGTGGCGCCCGTCGCCGGTGACGAGCAGGTCGGGGGTCGGGATCGTTGCCGCGACGAGCGCACCGGCGAGGATCGGCAGCAAGCCCCAGCTACGCACGGGGCCCCGCCACAGCGCGCACCACAGCCCGCCGCCGATCATCGTTGCGAATAGCCAGGTTGGCATCGTCGGCAGCATCGCCACGGCCCCCGGAGTCTCGCCGACGCGGTGCGCGATCCACAGCAAGGCATCGAGTGACCAGCCCGTCGCGACCCACAAAGGGTGACCCAACCCGACGGCATCGAGCACGAGCGCCCCGGCCTCCAACGGCATCGACACGAATGTCGTCAGAGGGATAGCAGCAAGATTTGCGATGACGCCATAGAAGCCGGCACGGTGAAAATGATAAAGCGCAAACGGCATCAGCGCGAGTTCGACGGCAAGCCCGCTGAGCAGGAGTGAGCCGAGGTTGCGGACCATGCGCTGCAGTATCCCTTCCTCCCGCGGGGCGAACAGGCGCTTGACCGAACCCAGTGAATGGACCGCAATGATCGTCCCGACCGAGGCAAAGCTCATCTGGAAGCTGGCGCCGACCACCGCTTCGGGCGCAACGATCATGACGATGACCGCGCCCGCCGCGACGAGCCGCAGGCTGAGCGCCTCGCGGCCCATTGCCATGCCGGCGAGGACGAGCAGTGCGGCAACGCAGCTGCGGACGGTCGGCACCTGCGCGCCGGTCAGCAAGGTATAGCCGATCCCGGCCAGCGCAGCGAGCGCGGCGGCGACCAGGATGAGATTGAAGCGCAGCGCGAGGCCCTCGCTCAGTGCGAGCAGGCGAAGCGACAGGAACATCGTCGCGGCGACGACGGCGGCGATATGCAGCCCGCTCACCGACAGCAAATGGGCCAGTCCCGAGCGGCGCATCGCATCGGCGTCGCTCTTGGATATGGCGTTCTGATTGCCGCTGACGAAGGCTGTTGCGATCGTCCCGGAGGGCCCGGGCAGCGATAACTGAATGTGGCTGTCGAGGCGGCTGCGCAAGCCGTCGAGCCCCGCCGGGGAGGCCGCCTTCAGCACTTCGACGTCACCAAGCACCTTGCCGACCGCGCCGAGGCCGAGGAACCAGGCATCGCGAGCGAAATCATGACTTCCGGGAAGCGCCATCGGCGGCGGCGGCGCGAGGCGCGCGCGGAGGCGAAGCTCGGCGCCGTCATTAAGCCCGGGCGGGCTTTTCGCAAGGTCGAGGGTCACTCGAACGAGCGGCGGCAGATGCGGGTCGTGCGGCGCCAGGGTCAGTCGCAGCTTGCCATCGGCGACGCGCGGTTCGGCCGTCACCAGCGTTGCGCTGAAACTGGCGATCGTCGGGCGGGCGAGGCGCGGTGCCGCGACGATTGCCGACTTGCCCCACGCAATCCCCATTCCCAACGCAATCGTCAGGCCAAGCCAGCCGAGTGCGTGCCCGGTCCGACCGGGTACGAGCAGGAAGCCGGCAAGCGCGGCACTGCCCCCGAGGCAAAGCAAGGCCTCCCACTGCAGCGGCGCTGGCAACCAGAACCACAGCGCGACGCCGAACCCGAGCGCGGCAGCACCCCATAGCGGCAGCTGGTCGCGCTGATCGTCGAGAAAGATTTCGATCCTGGCCGCGCACGACAGGACGATGGCATGTATCCGCGACGCGGCCAGTGGCAGCGGCGAACCGGCTATGCTAGGGGCGCTGGCCCACTCCATTTCACGTCCATAACAAAGGAAAGGCCGCGTGAGCGCAAGGCCAGTAGTTACGCGGTTCGCCCCTTCGCCGACCGGATTTCTCCACATCGGCGGGGCGCGCACCGCGCTGTTCAACTGGCTGTTCGCGCGCCACCATAGCGGCCGCTATCTGCTGCGGATCGAGGATACCGACCGGGTGCGCTCGACCCAGCCGGCGATCGACGCGATCATCGACGGGCTCGACTGGCTCGGCATCGGCGGTGACGAGCCGCCGATATTCCAATATGACCGCGCCGGGCGCCATGCCGAGGTTGCCGAACAATTGCTGGCGAAGGGCGAGGCCTACCGCTGCTACCTGACCCCGGACGAACTGGCAGCGCGGCGCGCGGCGGCGCAGGCGGAGCGGCGACCGTTCCGCCTGACCAGCGAATGGCGCGAGCGCAGCGACGGGCCCAAGGACTCGCCGTCCGTCATCCGGATCAAGGCGCCGCGCACCGGCGAAACGGTTATCGACGACAAGGTCCAGGGCCGCGTCGCCGTCGCCAACGAGGAACTCGACGATTTCGTGCTGCTGCGGTCCGACGGCAACCCGACCTACATGCTTGCCGTGGTTGTCGACGATCATGACATGGGCGTCACCCATGTGATCCGCGGCGATGATCATTTGAACAATGCTTTTCGTCAGTTGACGGTCGTTCGCGCGATGGGTTGGGAAGAGCCGACCTATGCCCATATCCCGCTGATCCACGGTCCCGACGGCGCCAAGCTGTCGAAGCGCCATGGCGCGCTGGGGGTCGATGCCTACCGCGACGAGATGGGCATCCTTCCCGAGGCCCTGGTGAATTATCTGCTTCGGCTCGGCTGGGGTCATGGCGACGACGAGATCATCAGCCGTGACCAGGCGGTCGAGTGGTTCGACCTCGATCATGTCGGCAAGAGCCCGTCGCGGATGGACTCTAAGAAGCTCGTGAATCTCAACGGCCATTATGTCCGCCAGGCCGATGACGCGCGTCTCGCCAAGCTCGTCGCGCCGCGTCTCGGGATCGCACCGGCCGACCACGTCCGGCTGATTGCGGCAATGCCCGAGGTCAAGGCGCGTGCCCATAATCTCAACGACTTGGCCGATGGCGCTCGCTTCCTGTTCGACCGTCGGCCGCTTTCGATCGATGCCGCGGCCGCCGCGCTGCTGACCCCCGAAGCCCGTCCCTATCTGGCCGAGGCCGTGAGCGCCTTCGCGGCCCTGCCCGAGTGGACGAGCACGGCGATCGAGGAGGTCGTGCGCGCGGTCGCCGAGCGCCACGGCCTCAAGCTCGGCAAGCTCGCCCAACCGCTCCGCGCGGCGCTCACCGGGCGCACGACCTCACCGGGAATTTTCGACGTGCTCTTGCACCTCGGGCGGGACGAAAGCATGGGGCGGATACGCGATCAGTTGGAGCCGAGCGAATGACCGAGCCGACCCTCATCAAGACCGGCAGCGCCGAGAAAAGCTATGCCACGCTGCCCGGGACGGTTGGCCCCGAAGTCGTCGATATTCGCAAATTCTACGCTGATACCGGCATGTTCACCTATGATCCCGGCTTCACCTCGACCGCGTCGTGCCAGAGCGCAATCACCTATATCGATGGCGACGCGGGAATCCTCCTTCACCGCGGCTATCCGATCGACCAGCTTGCCGAACGCTCGAGTTTCATGGAAGTCAGCTATCTGCTGCTTCACGGCGAACTTCCGGGCGCGGGGGAACTCGCCGACTTCAACCGCACAATCATGCGCCACACCATGGTCCACGAGCAATTGTCGACCTTTTACAGAGGCTTCCGTCGCGACGCTCACCCGATGGCGATCCTCTGCGGCGTGGTCGGTGCGCTCTCGTCCTTCTATCATGATTCGACCGACATCACCGATCCCAAGCAGCGCATGATCGCCTCGCACCGGCTGATCGCGAAGATGCCGACGCTGGTCGCGATGGCGCACAAATATTCGATCGGGCAGCCGTTCCTCTATCCGCAGAACGACTTGAGCTACACTGGCAACTTCCTGCGCATGACTTTCGGCGTCCCGGCCGAGCCCTATGAGGTCAACCCGATCATCGAAGCGGCGATGGACAAGATTTTCATCCTCCACGCCGATCATGAGCAGAACGCGTCGACCTCAACGGTGCGCTTGGCGGGATCGTCGGGCGCCAATCCCTTCGCCTGCATGGCAGCGGGGATCGCCTGCCTGTGGGGTCCCGCGCACGGCGGGGCGAACGAAGCGGCGCTCAACATGCTGCGCGAGATCGGCGACGTGAAGAATATCCCGGCCTATATCGCGCGCGCCAAGGACAAGGACGATCCGTTCCGGCTGATGGGTTTCGGGCATCGCGTCTACAAGAATTTCGACCCGCGGGCGAAGGTCATGAAGGCCACCGCCGACGAGGTTCTGGCCGAGCTCAACATCACCGATCCAGTGCTCGACGTCGCCAAGGAACTCGAGCATATCGCGCTCAACGACCCTTATTTCATCGACAAGAAGCTTTATCCCAATGTCGATTTCTATTCGGGCGTGATCTTGAACGCGATCGGCTTCCCGACCGAGATGTTCACCGCGCTGTTCGCGCTCGCGCGGACGGTCGGCTGGGTCGCGCAGTGGAACGAGATGATTTCGGACCCCGAACAGAAAATCGGGCGGCCGCGGCAGCTCTACGTCGGCCAGACCCAGCGCAACTATGTCGCAGTCGGCCAACGCTGACGCGGTTCGCTAGGCGAGCGGCAGTTCGAGCGTGAAGCGAGCGCCCTCGCCCAGGGCGCTGTCGAGCAGGATGTCGCCGCGCATCGATTGGGCTAGGCGGCGCGCGATGGCGAGGCCGAGGCCGGTGCCGTCGGGCTGATCGGCGTCGATCCGCTCGAAACGCTGGAAAATGCGCTGCTGGTCGGCCGGTGCGATCCCCGCGCCACGGTCGGCAATGGTCACTCGGGCTTTGCCGTTGATTGCGGAGATGCTGATCGTCACCGGTTCGCCGGTCGGTGAGTGGCGAACGGCATTGCCGAGAATGTTGACGATCACCTGGACGATTCCGCGCGCTTCGCCGTCCGCGTGGACCGGCGTTGCTGGAGACCGGACGTCGAGCGAGACAGCGCGCGCATCGGCGGCGGCATTGACCAGCGCAACCGCTTCGCCGACGCACGCCCCAAGGTCGACGCGGTGTGGATCGGCGGCGCCCTCGCTCATCGCGCGGATGACCGACAGCAGATGTCGTCCGGCAGCGGCGATGTCGCCGGCATAACCCGCATAATCGCTCCTCAGCGGACCATCGCTTCGCATAACGATCTTGTCGGCCGCGGCAATGATCCGATCGAGCGGGGAGCGCAGCGCGCGGTCGAGTTCGGCATTGAACCCCTCCGCCGCGCTTGGCTCCGCGGGTGGCACGATCGACAGCGTCGGCGGCGATGGCGGAAGCGCGCGTCCGGCGAACCCGGCAAAGCGCCCGGCATCGTCGCGAAGCACCTCACCCGACAGCAGCAGTGGCGCGCCATCGCCCGAGCGCGGGGTCGCTTGCTGGCCGGTGAAGGGTAGCCTTGCGGCAAGACCGGCGAGCAGCGGCAAAGTGCCGTCGGCGTCTTCCTCAAGTCGCAGCAAGCGGTTGAGCGGCTGCCCCATCGCCTCGGCCGGGTCGATCTTGAGGCGCTGCGCAAGGTCGGGGGCGATCGCGGTCAGCTTCAGTTCGGCGTCGGTGGCCCACTCGCCGGTTGCCGGGTCGCGTGCAACGGTCGCGTCATCGTCGGTCGCAAGGACCAGATCGAGCCGGGGTGCTGCCGGCTGGCGCGGGCGCCATCCCTCGATCGCCAACAGGACCGCGTCGCCGTCGAGCGTCGCGCGAACCCATAGATCATAATCCTGCGTCGCCCCTGCCGCGATCACCGAGCGTGACACCGGAACCCCCAGCTGGCGCGCAAGCCGGGCGACTGCGGCAATCTGCGGCAGGGCGAGGCGAGCACCGAGGGCGGAGCCCGCTTCGGTTTGAAGCGCGGCGAGCGGAGCGTCGGCCGCAACGAGCCGGCCGTCGCCGTCGACTCGGCCGGTGACGATCCCCGGGTCGGACGGCGCGCTAGCCACGGCGACTGGCCCCAGCAAGGCGAACGCGCGCCTCGCGGTAGGCGATTGGCAGGCGCCATTCGCCGCGCGCATCCTCGACCGCCTCGGCACCGAGCCGGTCGAAACGCGCCATGTCGGCAGCGGGGTCGGTGATCCCGGTCAGCATGCCCAGTTCCGCCACCAGTCGCGCGGCCGTCTGGCGCGCCAGCCCGGCGAGGCGCGCGAGCAGGACCAGCCTGCCCTCCCCGCCGGCCACGAGATGGTCCCAGGCGATTTCCTCCGGTACCGCGGCGCGGCGGGCAAGCAGCGCCGACAGCAAGGCGACCTCGCCCTCCCCGGCGGCATCTTCCGCGAGCGTGTCGTCGAGTCGCCCGGTGTTCTCGAGCAGGCGGACGAGCCCCGCGAGCATCGCATCGATCCGCTCGCCCTCGTCGTGGCGGGCGAGCAGGGCCGTCGCGCCATCGGCCAGCGCGCGAGCGATCGCCGGCAGGTGTGGCAAGGGAGCGGCAAGCGCCGCGGCGACGGCGTTGACCAGCGCTACGGCATCCTCGGCGGGAAGGTCGTCGAACAACAACCGCCCCTGGCCATAGCGATCGCGGCGCCGCCCCCGGGCGATGACCAGCGCCATCGCGCAGGCGGCCAGATCGCCATCGGCGTCGGCGACCCAGCGCTGGACCAACGGGGGGCGCCCGGACGACTGGCGCAGATGAAGCGTCGCCGAGAGCCGCTGCTCGTCGGCGCGGCGCAACAGCAGCGCGACCAGCGGCGGGCGATCGAGCAGGCCGCTCGCCCACAGCCGCGCAATCAAGTCGTCGTGGCCCTCGCCGCCCAGCGTATCGAGCCCCTGTGGCAAGCCAACGATGATCTCGTCGGCGATGGTCACGACGAGGTCGTCGAGCATCGCGGTCATCAGCGCGCGCTCCTGCTCCGACAGGCGCGCCGCGGGATCGAGGAAGAAATCGCGACGCACGGTCGACAGCCGTTCGCCACCCGCGCGGCGCGCGGGTTCGACCGGACGGTCGGCTTGCTGGGCAGCGATCGGCCATTCCTCGGACATCATCACGAAATGTCCATTAGCCGATCGAAGTTAACGGCGCCTCAATCGAGTTGCACGCCGTGCCGGAGGTGCTGGACGAGGAAGAAACTGACGGCTGCGTAGAGCGCCAGCGCCGCGAGCAGCGCGTTCCACCAGCCAAGGACGGCGAACGGCAGTGCGGCGAAGATCGCGTTGCGGCGCGCGAACAGCCAGTGACGAAAGGCCGGCTCTTCGCCGCCGAGTTCGACGCGGTGGGCCTGGGCGAAGCCGGCGGCCGTGAACGCCGCCATGAGCGCGCCCCATCCCCCATCGCCGTGACGGTAGGAGATCCAGCCGAGCGCCACGAGTGCGAGACCCGCGGCTGGCCACAGGGAACGGCGAGTCCACAGGCTGCGCGACATCGGCTTGAGGCGAAGCGTGCCGAGCCGAGCCGCGACAAGATCGAGCGGCGTCGACAGCAGCAGCAACCCGAGCGCGGGCCACAACCAGCCGCGCGTGAAGGCGAAAGCGGCCGACAGGGTGAGCGTCAGCGCCGCTCCGACCAGCCATTCGGGCCGAATCCTGGTTTCCATCATTCGCTCGGTGGCGAACTCCTCGATCAGCGGGAGGAGGTAGCGACTGGCGACATCTCTTCGCGCCCCGCGCGACGCGAGCAGCAGGCGTCGTTCGAACCCGCCAAGCGCATCGGCACTGTCGGCCAGCAACGGACCACCGCCAGGACCATCGAGGCGAATCAGCCGTGCACCCGACTGAACCGCGCGGCGCAGCAAGGTTGATTGCAGATCCCAGTCCCCGAGCATCGCCGCAGTCGAACCGAGCGTCGAGGCTTCGACCAGCGCGACCCCGGCCCAGCGACTGACGCTGTCGATCCGCTCATAGGCGTCGTGCGCCTCGTCGTCCGGGAGCGTGGCAATCGCCGGCTGGTCGAGTTCGACGAGCCGCGCAATATCGCCGATATCGGGCGCGATCCCGTCGGCGATCTCGAGGATCAGCGTCCCGGCCTCGAACCGCGCGGCGGCCTCGTTGCCATCGCTGACCGGGATGACGGTGATGCCCTCCTGGCGCAGCCGCTCGAAGGCGTCCTGCAGCAGGATCGGCACCCGCTCGACGAGCACGACGATTGGCGCGGCGCCCGAGGCAGCGGCACAGCGCGCCTGATATTCGAGCAAGGTTCGCCCGGCGAGCGGAAGCAATGCGCGAAGCCCGCCCGCCTGATCTTCCTGATACGCCCCGATTAGCGCCCCAAGCGCCATAAACGTCCCCGCCGACAAGCAACTGCTTTAGGCACCCGCAAGGGGCTTTTCCAGCGTGCGTTTGTCCGCTTTCGCTGAACACGAAACAAGGTTAGCATGACGTCATGGAACCGCACCCGCTCCGCCCCGCCCTAACTGATGATGCGCGCGAGGAGGAGGCGATGAGCGCCTACGCCGATCCGGTCGCGACCGAAGCCGGGTTCGATGCCGCCCAGTGGCACGAAAGTCGCGCCGAGCATGATGGCGCCGGCGGACGAATGGTCCTCGGCTGGGCGCTGACGCTGCTCGCGGCGCTATGGATCGGTTATACCGCATGGTCGGCAGGTCGCGCGCTTGGCGGAGTCGGGCTGAATTCACCAGCGCTCGCCCAATGGGTCGCGGTCGTCACTGGCCCGCTGGCGCTGATGGGGCTGGTGTGGCTGATGTTCGGTCGCACGCGCCGCAAGGAAGCGGAAAAATTCACGGCCTCGGTCGTCGCCATGCGCGGCGAGGCACAGTCGCTCGAGGCACTGCTGGCCGTGCTGGCAACGCGCATCGGCGAGAGCCATCGCGCGCTCAACCTGATGTCGGGCGAGTTGATGGGCCTCGGCGAAGAGACCGCGCAGCGGCTCGGCTCGGTCACGCGCGAGCTTGATGCCGGATCGCAGCGGCTATCGAGCCACAGCGCGGCGCTCGACGAAGCGGCCGCGGCGGCACGAACCGATATCGGCGTGTTGCTTGCCGACCTGCCGATTGCCGAAGCACGGGCGATCAGCATGGCCGAGCGGCTGCGCGAGACCGGCGGCGAGGCAGCACGACGGGCGGAGGCGTTCGAGAGCTGCGTTTCCTCGCTGAGCGAGCGCACCCGCGAGGCCGATGCGGTGGTCGGGGAGGCCGCCGGGCGGCTGGTCACGCACCTGACGCATATCGAAAGTGCCGGCGCGGCCGCACGCGCGCAGATCGACGCAACCTCTGCAGCGCACCGCGACGAGATCGAGGGGCTGCTCGGACACGCGGCGTCCGCGCTCGAATCGATCCGCAGCGGGATCGACGCGCAGGCTGCGGCGGTCGGTGCGCTGGTGGCGCAATCCTCCGCCGGGCTCGGCCAGGTCGGCATCGCATCGGCCGAAGCGCTCGGCAACCGTCTAAGC
>JALYIX010000063.1 GCA_030775565.1 Pseudomonadota bacterium
GTCGAACGAGGACTTCTTCGCGAGCATGAATCAATAGCTGAGCCGGCAAATCCGGCACGCTTCATGCGTGTCGGATCTGCCGTTTCGCGCTAGG
The DNA here is from genome assembly GCA_030775565.1 of Pseudomonadota bacterium. Taxonomy (GTDB): domain Bacteria; phylum Pseudomonadota; class Alphaproteobacteria; order Sphingomonadales; family Sphingomonadaceae; genus Sphingomicrobium. The sequence continues at coordinate 95 of JALYIX010000063.1, forward strand.
GTCCCTCCGCATGCTCCCCACGCTCAACTTCGCTGCGGTCCTCACCCCCACCGGGCTGGCCAGCCTCGGTCAGATCATCCTCGGCGACCTCACCATGGCGGGCGACAATGTCGTCATCATGGGCACGATCGCCTCGGGCCTGCCCGCGAGGGAGCGGCGAAAAGTCCTCCTGCTCGGGGTCTCGATCGCGCTCGTATTCCTAGTCGGCTTCGCGCTAATCGCGACGCAATTGCTGAAAGTGACCGGCCTGCTGTTCGCCGGGGGCCTGCTTCTGCTGTGGGTCGCCTACAATATGTGGCGCGAGCTCCATCCCAAGGCGACCGTCGTCGCCGACGATCCCGACACGGCGCAGGTCGAAGGCCCGCCGCAGTCCAAGAGCTTCCTCAAGGCCGCCATCCAGATCACCCTCGCCGACCTGTCGATGAGCCTCGACAATGTCCTCCTCGTCGCCTCGATCGCCCGCGACAATCCCGCGCTCTTGTTCATCGGCCTGACCTTCTCGGTGCTGCTGATGGGCCTCGCCGCCAACCTCGTCGCGCGTCTCGTCCAGCGCTATCACTGGATCAGCTACATCGGGCTCGTCGTGATCCTCTACGTTGCGCTGACGATGATCCACGACGGCTGGCTCGGCGACGCCCACGTCAAGGGGATGACGAGCTTCTTCGCCTGAAACTTCCGCCCACCCGCTTGCAGGAGAGGTTCGGGGTGGGCATTGCCTACGCGCATGGACGTCGCCGCTCTCCTCACCCCCTCGGCGCTCACCGCGCTCGTCGAAATCCTGCTCATCGACATCGTCCTGGCCGGGGATAATGCAATCGTCGTCGGCGCGCTCGCCGCCGGCCTCCCCGCCGACCAGCGCAAGAAGGTCATTGCGCTTGGGGTCGCGGCGGCGCTGGTCATGCGCATCGGCTTTGCGTTGGTGGTGGCGCAGCTGCTCCAGATCGTCGGCCTGATCCTCGCTGGCGGCTTGCTCCTGCTGTGGGTCGCCTGGAAAATGTACCGCGAGCTTCGGCACGGCGGGGAAAGCCCTGGGTCGCAGGAGGTTGGCGGCGACGAGCAGAGCGGCCTGAAACCGGCCAAGAGCTTCGCCAGCGCTGCCTGGGGCGTAGCCCTCGCCGACGTCTCGATGAGCCTCGACAATGTCCTCGCCGTCGCCGGTGCGGCGCGCGAGCATCCATGGATCCTCGCCTTCGGCCTTGTCCTATCGGTCATCCTAATGGGGCTCGCTGCCAACGTCATCGCCAACTATATCGAGCGCTTCCGCTGGATCGCCTGGATCGGTCTCGCCGTCATCCTGTGGGTCGCGTGCAAGATGATCTGGGAAGGCTGGCACGAGGTTACGCCGCACCTGTTCTAGGTCGCCCATACCAAGGGCGCCGGAGCGAGCGGGCGGCAGGTGCGAACAGGAAGACCATGTGTTGAACGATACGATTGTCGCCCTGTCCTCGGGCCGTCTCCCCGCGGCAATCGCGGTCATCCGCACCAGCGGGCCCGGCGCGCATGAGGCCGCACGCCGTCTGGGCGGGGCACTTCCACCTCCTCGGCAGGCCACCCTGCGCACGCTTCGTCATCCCGCGACGGGGATCGCGCTCGATACCGCCCTCATCCTCCGCTTTGACACGGCCCACTCCGCGACCGGAGAAGATGTCGTTGAATATCAGTGTCATGGCGGGCGCGCTGTGGTTGCGGCGCTGCTCGACGCCTTGACGTCAATGGCCGGTCTCCGCCTTGCCCAGCCGGGCGAATTCACCCGCCGCGCGCTCGCCAACGGCCGCATCGACCTCACCGAAGCCGAAGGTCTCGCCGACCTGCTCGAAGCCGAAACCGAGCAACAGCGGCGTGCGGCGCTGGCACTCGCCGGGGGCGCCCTGTCACGCCAGGTCGAGGCCTGGCAAGCGCGCGTGCTCGCCCTCTCCGCAAGCGCCGAGGCGGCGATCGACTATGTCGGTGACGAGGACGAGACCGCCACCGACACGACGGCGCTCCGCGCGGCGGTAGGCGCCCTTGCAGCCGACCTTCAAGAGTGGCTCGCTCGCCCTCGGGCCGAGCCGCTCAAGGACGGCATCCGGGTTGTCGTCGCGGGGCCACCAAATGCTGGAAAGTCAAGCCTGGTCAACTGCTTGGCTGGCAGCGACCGAGCCATTGTCACCGATGTGCCGGGCACCACCCGCGACTCGATCGAAGTCCCGCTATCGATCGACGGCCTCCCGCTCATCCTCGTCGATACGGCGGGGCTGCGCGAGACCGCGGATCCGGTCGAGGCAATCGGTGTCGCGCGCGCCCGCCGCGAGTCGGCACGCGCCGAAATCATCCTGTGGATGGGTGACGTCGCGGCCGCCCCGGTCCACCCCCACCTCATTCCGCTGCTCGGAAAGGCGGATCTCATTGCGAACCTAGCGCCCGGTGGCCCCACCCAATTGCGCGTGTCGGCACGCACCGGGGAAGGCATCCCCGCCTTGTTCGACCGCATTCGGCGTGAGGCGGCGACCTTGCTCCCTGCGGAAGGGCAGGTCCCCCTCAACGCACGACAGGCGCATGCGATTGGAGAGGCGGTCGCCGAGCTTGCTGGGATACCGGACGACCTCCTGCTTGTGGCGGAGCATCTCCGTGCGGCGCGGACGGCATTTGACCGGCTAACCGGGCGGGCGGGTATCGAAGAGGCGCTTGACGCGGTTTTTGGACGTTTTTGCCTCGGAAAGTGATGTTTCACGTGGAACATACTGCCCTCGCCGACAACCAATTTGCGCCGCCGCACTCGAAGCCATAAGACGCGTGAATGGATTACGATGTACTCGTCATCGGTGGCGGCCACGCCGGTTGCGAAGCGGCATCAGCTGCCACGCGGCGCGGTCGCCGGGTCGGACTGATCAGTTTTGCCGCCGCGAACCTTGGGCAAATGTCCTGCAACCCGTCGATCGGCGGGGTCGGCAAGGGTCACCTTGTTCGCGAACTCGACATCTTCGACGGCTTGATGGCGAGCGCCGCCGACGCAGCAACAATCCATCGGCGAATGCTCAACCGCAGCAAGGGCTCGGCCGTCCATGGTCCCCGCATCCAGGCGGATCGGATGCACTACGGCACGGCAATCGCGCGGTTGGTAACCGCGAGCGGAGTGCGGCTGATCGAAGGCGAGGTGGCTCGCCTTGGTATCGAGGGTGGCCAGGTCACCGGGGTCCATCTGGCAGACGACAGCAGCATCCACTGCCGAGCGATCGTCATCGCTACCGGCACCTTTCTCGGCGCTTCGCTCTTCTTCGGCCTCGATCGGAGGGCCGGCGGCCGGGTTGGCGAGCGTTCATCGCTCGGGCTTGCGGACCAGGTCGAGGAACTCGGACTTGCCGAAGGTCGCCTGAAGACAGGGACGCCTCCGCGTCTCGACGGCCGAACCATCGACTGGTCGCGGCTCGAACGCCAGCCGTCCGAACAGGCGGACTGGTCAATGTCGGCGATTGCGCCCCACAGCCACTTGCCCCAGGTCGATTGCGCGATCACTCGCACGACGCCGCGCACGCACGACATCATCAACGCCAACCTCGACCGCTCGCCCCTGTTCGCCGGCGCGATCGAAGGCCGCGGACCGCGCTACTGCCCCTCGATCGAGGACAAGGTGAAGCGCTTTGCCGAGCGCGACAGTCACCAGATCTTCCTCGAACCCGAGGGCCTGGATACCCGCGACGTCTACCCCAACGGCATCTCCACCTCGCTCCCGGCCGACGTGCAACAAGCGTTCGTGCAGTCAATCCCCGGGCTCGAGCGGGCCGAGATCACACAGCCGGGATATGCCGTCGAATATGCCTATCTCGATCCGCGCCGTCTCACCGTTTCGCTCGCGCATGGGGAAGTTCCAGGTCTGTTCCTGGCGGGGCAGGTCAACGGCACGACCGGTTACGAGGAAGCCGCCGCCCAGGGACTGGTCGCGGGGTTGAACGCCGCGGCCTACGCCGGGGACCTTGCCGAGGTCCGCTTCGATCGCGCGTCGAGTTACATCGGCGTAATGATCGACGACCTGACCCTCCACGGCGTTACCGAACCTTATCGCATGATGACGGCGCGGGCCGAATTCCGACTGCATCTCAGGGCCGATAACGCCTCGACCCGGCTCGGCGCGGCAGCCATCGCGGCAAACTGCGTCAGCGATCGCCGCCGCGCCGCCATCGAGCAACGCGCAGCCGATTGCGCCTCGGCGAACGGTCTTCTCGACCAAGTCGCGCGCGGCGGCGACCTCGCCGCAGAGGCTGGCCCGGAGCAGCGTCCCCTGCGCGACTGGCTTGCGCGCCCCGAGATGCGAGACGGCGTAGCCCGGCGCCTGGGGCCTGTCCCGGCAGCCGAGGAGGTCGTCGCCGACGCTGAGTACGAGCCCTATCTTGCCCGCCAGCGCAAGGAGTGGGCCGCGCTCCAACAGGATCGATCGATCGAGCTTCCGCACGGCTTCGACTATCTGCGTGTGCCCGGTATTTCGGCGGAAATGGTCGAACGACTGAGCGCCGCGCGCCCGGAGACACTTGGCCAGGCTGGCCGGATCAGGGGAATCACCCCGGCGGCGCTCTCGGCACTTCACTTCGCGGTTGTCCGCGCGGCATGATCGACCGGCTAAACGAGGTCCTTGGTTACAGTGTTTCACGTGAAACATACGGTCGATTGACGACGTACGCGGGTCTTCTCGCCGAGGCTTCCGCGCACCAGAATCTCATTTCGTCGTCGACCGTCGGCGACCTGTGGGAGCGTCATATCGTCGATAGCGCGCAACTCCTCAGCCGCGCGAAGCCTGGCGGAACTTGGGTCGACATTGGCTCGGGCGCGGGCCTCCCCGGCCTCGTCATCGCCATTCTCTCTCCTGATCCGATGACCCTGGTGGAGCCGCGCCGCCTCCGGGTCGAGTTTCTCCAATCGGTCATCGACCGCCTCGCTCTCGGGAATGTCACACTCGTCCAGGGCAAGTCGACCGCCACGACCGCCACCTTCGCGACGATTACGGCGCGCGCCGTCGCCCCAACAGGAGAGCTATTCGCCCTCGCACACCATCTGTCCCGCCACGATACCGTCTGGGTCCTTCCCAAGGGCAGAAATGCGCAGAAGGAACTGGCTGAAGCCCGCATGACATGGCAGGGTGACTTCCGTCTCGAACCGAGCCTGACTGACGCGGCCGCGTCGATCCTGATCGCGACGGGCGTGCGGCGGAGGGCCAGATGATCCGAATTGCGATCGCCAACCAGAAGGGCGGAGTGGGCAAGACCACGACCGCCATCAATCTTGCCACCGCGCTTGCCGCGATCGGCTGGAAGGTGCTGCTGGCCGACCTCGATCCGCAAGGCAACGCATCGACCGGCCTCGGCATTCCCCAGTCCGCGCGCGACCGGTCGAGCTATGACGTGCTGATGGGCGAGGCCTCGCTTGTGGAATGCACCCTGTCGACCAAGGTCCCCCGTCTCGAGCTCCTCCCGGCGACGGTCGACCTGTCGGGCGCGGAGGTCGAACTGGTCGGTCTCGAAGGCCGCACGCATAGGCTCGCGCGCGCGTTCGACGCGGCGCCCGCCGGCCGCTGGGATATCTGCCTGATGGATTGCCCGCCCTCGCTCGGCCTTCTCACCGTCAACGCGCTGGTCTCCGCGCAGCACCTGCTCGTGCCCCTCCAGTGTGAGTTTTTTGCGCTCGAAGGGCTTAGCCAGCTCCTCCAGACCGTCGAGCGCATCCGTGTCGCCTACAACCCCAGTCTTGCCATCCTCGGCGTCGCGCTGACCATGTTCGACCGCCGCAACAACCTCAGCCAGGCGGTTGCCGAAGATGTCCGCGCCTGCCTTGCCGGCAGCGTGTTCGACACGGTCGTGCCGCGCAACGTGCGCTTGTCCGAAGCGCCAAGCCACGGTCTCCCCGCGCTGATCTACGACCTGCGCTGCTCGGGGTCGGAGGCTTATATCCGCCTTGCCCGCGAGGTTATCCAGCGGCTCAACCTCGTCGCCGCAGAGGCGGCATGAGTCGCCGCCCGGGTCTCGGTCGTGGCCTGTCCGCGCTCATCGGCGAGGCGAACCGTCCGCAGCAGGAGGACGTGCAGACCGTCCCCTCGGCAGGGATTGTCCGCGAGATCAGCGTCGGGCTGATCTACCCCAATCCCAACCAGCCCCGCACCAGCTTCGATGAGGCGGCGATCGACGAACTCGCCGATTCGATCCGCGAGCGCGGCGTCATCTCGCCGATTCTCGTCCGCCCGGTCGACGGTGGCTATCAGCTCATCGCCGGCGAACGCCGCTGGCGCGCGGCGCAGAAGGCGCAGCTCCATGCGATCCCCGCGCTGATCAAGGAGCTCGATGATTCAAGCTCGGCCGAGGTCGCGCTGATCGAGAATATCCAGCGCGAGGACCTCAACGCGATCGAAGAAGCGGAAGGCTATCGCAAGCTGATCGATCGCCATGGCCACACCCAGGACCAGCTCGGCAAGCTCGTCGCCAAGTCGCGCAGCCACGTCGCCAACCTCCTGCGGTTGCTCGACCTCCCCGCCGACGTGCGCGCGTTGCTGGTCAGCGGTGCGATCAGCATGGGCCACGCCCGGGCGATCATCGGTGCCCCCGATCCCTCTGGAATCGCACGGGAAATCATCGAAGGCGGGCTCACCGTCCGGCAAGCCGAGGACCGTGCGCGCGCCGCCAAGCCGACGTCGGGGCGGATCGGCGGGACCTCGCAGCCGCGCCCGGTCGATGCCGATCTGGCCGCGCTCGAACGCCAGCTCGGGGACCTCCTCGGGCTCAAGGTCAAGGTCGCGCATGCCGGGAAAGGCGGCACCGTCAGCCTCGCCTATTCAAGCCTCGACCAGCTCGACATGATCTGCCAGCGCCTCTCGGGCGAACCGATTTAGGGCCTGTTCGTCCGCTGCACCCGAACCCAGCGCCTAGCGCCGCGCCGCCCGCGCGATCGCAATCAATTCCTCGCCGAGCGCCGCGTCCGCGGGCACCGGCGACCCCATCAGCCGCCGCTCCAGTGTCGACACCCGATCGGCGGCCTGCGCCAATCGCGTCGCACTCCATTGCGAAAGCAGCCGCTGGATCATCGGTTTATCCCGCCAGAACAATGCCTTGCCGGCTGACGCCATGACGCCATCGAGCCGTTCGCCGCCCTCGATCCGGGCGCGCATCGGGGCCAGCTGAAGCAGCCGCCGCTGCAGCGAACGGACGATCTGGACCGCGTCGCCGCCACCAGGCGCCATTCGCTGCAGTTCATCGGTCAACTCGGCGAGCCGCCCGTCGAGCGCCAGGTCGCCGATTCGCGACGGATCGCCATCCCCGCTGTCGGCGCCCAGCCGGTCGAGCGTTTCGGGATCGAGCTCGCGCGGCGTTTCGGGCGTCGCGCCGAGATAAAGCGCGAACTTGGCGAGCTCGGAGGCGATGATCGCCCGGTCATAATTCGCCGATGCCGCGATCCGCGCCGCAATCTCGGTCGTCGCCCGCAGCCCTTCGGCGCGCGCCAGATCGACCACCAGCCGGTCGGCATCGCGCCCCTCGGGCAGATAGGAGCAATGCGCCCACGCCCCCCGTTCGGCCTCCGCCAGTTTGAGCAACATCGAGGTCTTGCGCAGCGATCCGGCCAGCGCGATCGCGATGCTTTCAACCCCTGGCGCCGACAGCAGCCCGGCCACGCCTTCGCTGATCTCGTCACCGGCGGGTTCGATCCATAGCAGGCGCTTGTCGCCGAACAGCCCCATCGCCCCGGCTTCGTCGGCCAGCAGCGCGGGGTCGCCCTTGACCGCCCCCGCCGCGATCACGAACCGTTCGGCGCCGAGGCTCTTGAGCAGCCGATGCGCCAGCGCGCGCGAGCCCGACTCGTCGGGCCCATGGAACAGATAGAAGCGCACCGCCGGATCGGGCTGGTCGAGCGCCTGACCGATCCGCGCCTTGTCGGCCTTCATCGCAGCGGACCCCGAATGGCCGTCACCGCGGCGGCGCGATCGCCGTCATGTAGCGGGCGATCCGCGTCACGATCTGGTCGGCGACGAGCGGGGCAAGCCGTTCAGTCGCGGTCTGTTCGGCGGCGACCGTCGCATATTCGGAGCTGACGACGTCGATCCCCGCATCGGACCCGGCGGTGGCATCGAGCACTACCGCCCCGCTCGCCCGTTCGACCAGCCGATAGCGCGCCCGCAGCGTCCGCCGCTCTCGCGTGGTCGCCGCGTCGCCGCGAATCCCGAAGCCGGTGATATTATCGTCGAGCTCGACCTCGAGCCGATAGCGCCCGCCGGGATGTTCGCCGCCCAGCCGGTCGACCAGCGCATTGCGCGTCAGCCAGCCGCTGCGCTGGGGAATCGGAGCGACCTCGACCGACTGGAAGCCCATCGCCGCCGAACTGGCCGATCCGCCCTCATACAGCGGATGCAGGCCACAGCCGGCAAGCGCGACGGTTGCACAGGCTAGGAGCAGGAAGCGCGTCATCAGGCGACGATATTGACCAGTCGGTCGGGGACCACAATCACTTTGCGCGGCACCGCGCCGCCGAGCTGGAGGGCGATCTTGTCCGATGCGAGGGCGAGCGCCTCCGTCGCTTCACGATCGAGCCCGCGCGCGATGGTAATCGTGTCGCGCAGCTTGCCATTGACTTGGACGGCGATGGTCACTTCGTCGTCGACCAGGAGCGCCGGATCAAACCCCGGCCACGGCGCGTCGGCAACCAGGCCCGCCTCGCCGAGCCGCGCCCAACTCTCCTCGGCAAGGTGGGGTGCCATCGGCGAGATCAACCGAACCAGCGTGCGCACCGCGGTATCGCGGCTTGCCGACGAACCTGCCTTCTCCAGCGCCCCGACCAGCTCGTAGAGCGCCGCGATCGCCTTGTTGAACGCCAGCCCGTCGATCGCCGCGCCGACCGCCGCAATGGTCCGCGCAAGACGCTTGTCGATCGCGAGGTCGCCGCCGTCCGCTGCCGCGCCGATGCTCCCGACCAGCCGCCAGACGCGCTGGACAAACCGCGCCGCCCCCTCGATGCTCGCTTCGGACCATTCGAGGTCGCGCTCGGGCGGAGAATCCGACAGCATGAACCAGCGCACCGCGTCCGCACCGTAACGGTCGACGATCGGCTCTGGATCGACCGTGTTCTTCTTCGACTTGGACATTTTCTCGACGCGCCCACGGACCACGCCTGCGCCCGTCGCGCGCTCGACCAGGCTCGCCCCGCCCGAATCGTCGAGTTCGGCGGGCGACAGCCAGCGTCCGTCGAGCGACTTGTAGGTCTCGTGCGTGACCATCCCTTGCGTGAACAGCCCGGTGAACGGCTCCGCGATCGACAGCTTGCCCATATGCGCAAGCGCGCGCGTCCAGAAGCGCGCATAGAGCAAGTGCAGGATCGCATGCTCGACCCCGCCGATATATTGCGCCACCGGAAGCCATTGCTCGGCCTCCGCGCGGTCGAACGGCCGGTCCTTCGGTTGGCTGGCGAAGCGTATGAAATACCACGACGAATCGGCAAAGGTGTCGAGCGTGTCAGTCTCCCGCTGCGCCTCCGCTCCGCAGGTTGGGCACGCCACGTCGCGCCACGTCGGATGGCGATCGAGCGGGTTGCCGGGAACGTCGAAGCTGACATCCTCGGGCAGGACCACCGGCAGTTGCCCGCGCGCTACCGGCACGACGCCGCACCCATTGCAGTGAATCACCGGGATCGGCGTCCCCCAGTAACGTTGCCGCGACACGCCCCAGTCGCGCAGGCGGTACTGGGTCGTGCCCTCGCCCCAGCCATCGCGCTCGGCGCGGCGGACGACTTCGGCCTTGGCTTCGTCACTCGAGAGACCGTCGAGAAATTCCGAATGAACGGCCACGCCATAGCCCGTTTCGGCCTCGTCGACGGCCGCATCGGGATCGCCACCCTGGGGAATGACGACGCGGCGAATCGGAAGATGATATTTGTTCGCAAACTCGAAATCGCGCGCATCATGCGCCGGAACGCCGAACAGCGCCCCCGTGCCATAATCCATCAGCACGAAATTCGCGATCCACAGCGGCAATCGCCGTTCGGGATCGAGCGGGTGCGTGACCTCAAGCCCGGTGTCATACCCGCGCTTCTCCGCGGTTTCGATCTCCGCTGCGGTCGTCCCGCCGGTGCGGCACTCGTCGATGAACGCCTGGGCGCCTTGGTCGCGCGCAGCCCCCTCGAGCGCCAGGGGATGCCCGGCCGAAACCGCGACGAAGCTCGCCCCGAAGATCGTGTCCGGCCGCGTCGTGAAGACGTCGACATGATCGACCCCCTCCGCCTCGACGACTGCGAAGCGGAACTTGAGCCCCTGGCTCTTGCCGATCCAGTTCTCCTGCATCAGGCGGACCTTGTCGGGCCACTGGTCGAGCGTCCCGAGCCCGTCGAGCAGATCCTCGGCGAAATCGGTGATCTTCAGGAACCACTGGTTCAATTTGCGCCGCTCGACCAGCGCCCCCGAACGCCAGCCGCGTCCGTCGATGACCTGTTCGTTGGCAAGCACGGTCGCATCGACCGGGTCCCAATTGACCTCGCTCTCCTTGCGATAAACCAGCCCCGCCTCGAGCAGGTCGAGGAACAGCGCCTGCTCATGCCCGTAATAATCGGGCTCGCACGTCGCCAGTTCGCGGCTCCAGTCGAGCGCGAACCCCAGCCGCTTCAACTGCGCGCGCATCGTCGCGATATTGGCTCTGGTCCAGCCGCCCGGGTGAACCCCCTTCTCCATCGCCGCATTCTCGGCCGGCATCCCGAACGCATCCCACCCCATCGGGTGGAGCACCTCGAACCCCTGCATCCGCCGATACCGCGCAAGCACGTCGCCCATCGTGTAGTTGCGGACATGCCCCATGTGGATCCGCCCCGACGGATAGGGGAACATCTCCAGCACATAGGTCTTGGGCTTGGGGCTGGCGCTGTCGGCGACGAAGCTCCCCGCCTCGTCCCAGCGCGCTTGCCAGCGGGCGTCGGCCGCGCGCGGCTCGAAGCGATCACTCATGGCGCCGGGCTCAGCCCCCGACGGACGAGCGGCGCAAATCGCGGGCGCGGGTCAGGATGATGTCCTCGAGCTTCTGCACCGTCGCCGCGGCGACCGGTGCATCGACCCACGCCCCGCCCTGGTTGACCTGGCGGGCGGCGGCAACGCGCAGCGCATCGGCGCGCAGGTCCTGGTCGAGGATCGAAGCGGTGATCTTGACCCGCTCGCCGGGTGCCTTGGGCGATGAGTACCAGTCGGTGACGATCACGCCGCCGTTCGAATCGGCTTGGGCCAGCGGCGCGAACGACAGCGTGTCGATCGCCGCGCGCCACAGATAGGCGTTGACCCCGATCGTCGTCATCCGCGACGGCGCGAGCGTCGTCGGCATCGAGTGGCTGCGCGCGCAGCCGCCGAGCGCGAGGCCGGACAGCAGGAGCAGGGTAAGCGGGGTCGAACGGCGCATGGAATATCCTCGATGGCGAGGCGGCGCGGGGCCGCGGGCGAACAGGTCTTGGGTCTAGGCATCCCGCGCACAAGGAGCAAGCAGCCTGTGCGAGTGCCCGCTTCGGATCCAATTTGTGCCCTATCGGCCACAGCGCGCACCGAAACGGACTCGAACATTGGAACATCGCGGCGCCTGCGGCTATATGACAAGGGTCGGGAGGATCGCGTGACCAACAAGGCCGAGTCGAACACGAAGCGCCGCGCTGCACTTGCAGCCGCGATGACGCTCGTCTTCGTCCCCGCCGTGCTCTTTGCCAAGTCGGATCCGGGGCATCGCTCGCCCCCCGTCGCGCTCAGCTTCGACCATATCACCAGCTTCACTCCGGCCGGTGCCGACCCGCGACTGGCCGCCGCCTTTGCCAGCCGCGCCCCCGCGGCGAGTGATTTCCGGTTCACGCCCGCCGCGGCGAAGGATCGCCCGGCGCAATTG
>JALYIX010000064.1 GCA_030775565.1 Pseudomonadota bacterium
ATCATCTGGCCTTCGCGCCGGAACGTCTTGAGCGTTGCCTCCGCGGCATCGATCAGCGCCACGACGATCTCCCCTTCGCGGGCCGTGTCGACCTTGCGGACGAGGGCATAGTCGCCGTCGAGAATCCCTTCCTCGACCATCGAATCGCCCGACACTTCGAGCGCATAATGTTCGCCCGGGCCGAGCAGCGCCGCGGGCACGGCAAACCCTTCGGTCCCCTGCAACGCCTCGATCGGCGTCCCCGCGGCGATTCGCCCGTGGAGCGGAATTTCGATCGTGTCGTTGGCGGCGATGCGCAGCGGCACGACCGCTTTCGGCGCCGGCGCCGGCGCGGCCAGCTCGGGCATCTTGATCACTTCGAGCGCGCGGGCCCGGTTCGGCAAGCGGCGGATGAACTGCCGCTCCTCGAGGGCGGAGATCAGCCGATGGACACCCGACTTGGACTTGAGGTCAAGCGCCTCGCGCATTTCGTCGAAGCTTGGACTGACCCCGTCCGCTCCGAGGCGCTGATGGATGAAATGGAGCAGTTCATGCTGCTTGGCGGTGAGCATCGGCGCGTCTCCGTCGCGTTCCCCCTGGAACAGACAAGGAACGTGTAGGAAACGCCGGGCGCGTCGTCAAGCGCCCAATCGCACCGCGTCGACGAACGCGGCGATGAGCGCCTGGCCCTGTTCGGAGGCGATGCTCTCGGGATGAAACTGGACCCCGTGCGCGGGCGCCGAGCGATGCCGCAACCCCATCACGGTGCCGTCGCCGCTCCATGCATTGGCGATGAGCGCCTCTGGCAGATCGCCCACCGCCAGCGAATGATAGCGCGTGCCTGCGAAAGGAGAGGGCAGGCCGGAGAACAACCCGCTGCCATCATGGTGGACCGGGAGCGCCTTGCCGTGGACCGGCGCGACCCGCGCGACCGTCGCTCCGCAGGCGAGCGCGATCGCCTGGTGACCAAGACAGACGCCGAGGAGTGGCCGGCGCGCCTCGATACAGGCCGCAGCGACGGCGACCGAACATCCAGCGGTTTCGGGCCGGCCCGGCCCGGGCGAGATCAGCACGCCGTCAAAGGGAGCGCGCAACGCTTCCACGCTGGTGATCGCGTCAGCCCGCGCCACGGCAACCTCGGCCCCGGCGGCGCGCAGCAGATCGACCAGCATGAAGGTGAAGCTGTCGGCATTGTCGATCATCAGCAGCCGCGGCCTTGCGGCCATGTCGCCGCCTCCTATTGCGCGGCCCCGGGGGCGTCGGTCAGCCGCCGGCGGCTTGCGGCGATCGCTGCCTCGTTGCGCTTGACCCCGACCTTTGCCTGGACCGCAGCGAGGAATTGATCAGCATATTCCTGCGACGCGCCTTGCTGGAACTCCGACTGGACGCGGCCGATCAGGGCCGGCTGGCTCAGCGCGTTACCGGGCACGATCTTGACCGCGCGGACCACCGCAAAGGCGTTGGCGCCAGGCATCGCGACCATCCGGCTGCGGCCCTGAGCCAGTGAAAACAGCATCTTGAGCGGAGGCAGGAGCTGCGGCGGAGCCTGCTCGAGCTGAAGCCGGCGGGCGTGGAGCGGGGTCTCCGGGGGGAGCTTGATCCCGGCCCCCGCAGCGGCGCTCGCCAGCGATGCGCCAGCGGCGACCTTGGCCGCGATTGCCTGCGCCGCTGCCTTGGCGCGCACCGCCGCCTGCTGCGTGATCCAGGCCGAGGCCACGGTCGCGCGAATCTCGTCGAGGGGGGCGGGCGCAGCGGCGACGGTCTTGCCCAACGCGACCAGTGCGAAGCCCGCGTCGGCAGGCAGGGTCTCGACCACCGGCTTGTCGTCGGGCGCGAGTTCGAAGCCCGATTTGAGCGCGCCTGCGAGTTCGGGCGCGAGCTTGAATTGCGGGTCGCCGAGCGCCTTGCCCTGCGCGGTGATCAGCGGCGTGTCGCTGACCGTCAGCTTGTTCTTGGCGACGACGCCGGCGAAGCTCTCGCCATCGTCGATCGCATCCTGAACGCGGTTGACGAGATCGCTCAACGCCGTCTTCTTCTTGTCTGCGGCGAGCTTGGTAACGATGTCGCCGCGCGCCGCGACGAGCGACTTGCCCGGGTCCAGCCTCACGCTCTCGACCCGGACGACGTGCCAGCCAAGATCGGAGGCGATTGGACCGACGACCGTTCCCGCCTTGACCCCGGGGGCGAACACTGCCGCCGCGACCTTCTCGCCCGCCAATTCGGCGAACTGCGCGCGGGTTTGCGGCCCAACCGAAACATCGGCGGCGCTGAGCCCCGCAGGGGCCGCCGCCGCGGCGAAGGCGCCCGACCTGGCGCGTGCCGCAATGGCGCCCGCGACCTTCGCATCGGGCACCACCGCCTGGCTGATGACGCGCGTCTCCTTCGCCGCGTAGCTCGCCTCGTTGGCCTTGTAATAGGCGGCAATCTCGGCGTCGCTGGGGACCGCCGCGGCGCCCGCTTCGACAACGCCGAAGCGCGCGATCCGCAAACTGCGCTGCTCGGGGACCATGAAGCGCGCCTTGTTGCTGTTGTAGTAGGCGGCAAGCTCGGCGTCGGTCGGCTTGAGGCCGGCGGCAAAGGCGGAGACCGGA
>JALYIX010000065.1 GCA_030775565.1 Pseudomonadota bacterium
CGATCCGCGCGGCGCAGCTCGGGCTCAAGGTCGCGATCGTCGAGCGCGAGCTGCTCGGCGGGATCTGCCTCAACTGGGGCTGCATCCCGACCAAGGCCCTGCTCCGCTCGGCCGAAGTCTATCATTATATGCAGCACGCCGACGGCTATGGGCTGAGCGCCGAGAAGCCGTCGTTCGACCTCGCCAAGGTCGTCGGTCGCAGCCGCGCCGTGTCCAAGCAGCTCAACCAGGGCGTCACGCACCTGATGAAGAAGAACAAGATCACCGTCCACATGGGCGACGGCGCGCTGACTGCCGCGAATAAGCTGACCGTCACGAAAGACGGCAAGGCGACCGAGCTCGAGGCGAAACACATCATCGTCGCGACCGGCGCCCGTGCCCGCGACCTGCCGTTCGCCAAGGCCGACGGCAAGCGCATCTGGACCTATCGCCACGCGATGACCCCGCCCGAAATGCCGACCGAATTGCTCGTCATCGGCTCGGGCGCGATCGGGATCGAGTTCGCCAGCTTCTATAACGACATGGGCGCCAAGGTGACCGTGGTCGAAATGCTCGACCGGATCGTGCCGGTCGAGGATCCCGACGTGTCCGACGCATTGCACAAGTCGCTGACCAAGCAGGGCATGACCATCATGACCGGCGCCGGGGTCGAAAGCATCACCTCGGACGACAAGGGCATCGCGGCCAGGATCAAGGGCGCCGACGGCAAGGTCGCCGAGCAGCGTTTCAGCCATGTCATCGTCGCCGTCGGGATCGTCCCCAACACCGAGAATATCGGGCTCGAGAAACTCGGCATCACCACCGATCGCGGCTTCCTCAAGACCGATCCGATGTGCCGCACCAACGTGCACGGCGTCTGGGCGATCGGCGACATCACCGCCCCGCCATGGCTTGCGCACAAGGCCAGCCACGAGGGCGTGATCGCCGCCGAGGCGATTGCCCAGGAGCTGGGTAACAAGGACGTCCACCCGCATGCGATGGACCCCAGGAACATCCCCGGCTGCACTTATTGCCACCCGCAGATCGCCAGCGTCGGCCTGACCGAGGCCAAGGCGAAGGAAGCCGGCCACGAGGTCCGCGTCGGCAAATTCCCCGCGATCGGCAACGGCAAGGCGATTGCGCTCGGCGAGGTCGAGGGGTTCGTCAAGACCATCTTCGATGCCAGGACCGGCGAATTGCTCGGCGCGCACATGATCGGCGCCGAAGTGACCGAGTTGATCCAGGGCTACACCATCGGCAAGACCGCCGAACTGGTCGAGACCGACTTTATGCAGACCGTCTTCCCCCACCCGACGGTGAGCGAGATGATGCACGAAAGCGTCCTCGCGGCGTATGGGAAGGCGCTCCATATCTAATCTTCGCCGGCACTCGCCGAAAGGCGGGGCAGGGCCCCGGGCGGCAATCGCACTCGCCGCACTGGCCCTCGCCGCCGGGGCGTTCGCCGCGCTGTGGCCGGGCTATGCGCTGTACGACAGCGTCGGCCAGTTTCGCCAGTCGCTGAGCGGCCAGTATGACGACTGGCATCCCCCGGTCATGGCGCGGCTGTGGGCGCTGCTTCATGCGCAATTCGGCGGGACCACCGGGCCGATGCTCGCCGTCCAGCTGGGCAGCTACTGGCTCGGCTTCGGGCTGATCGCCGAAGCGCTTGCGACGACCGGGCGGTGGCGGGCGGGGGCGGCGGTGTTGCTCCTCGCCGCCTCGCCGCTGCTGCTTGGCTGGCAGGGGGCGATCCTCAAGGATGCGCAGATGATGGGCGCGCTGGTCGCTGCGACGGGGATCCTCGGCGCGTTCCAGCTGCGCGACCGACGCGTGCCGATCGTCGCGCGCACGGCTGCGGCGATGCTCTTCGTCTATGCCTTGCTGGTGCGCTCTAACGCGGTGTTCGCGGTGGTGCCGCTGGTCGTCTTTCTGGCGCGACGACCGTCCGGGCTGATCGGCAAGCTCTCCGTCATCGCGCTGCTGAGCCTCGGTGTCATCGCCGCCGAACCGTCGATCAACCATCGGCTGTTCGACGCCACTCCGACCGGGATCGAAAAAGCGCAGCCGGTCTACGACCTCGCGGGGATTGGCGTTCGCGACCCGGGGGGGAGCCCGTTCACGCCCGCCGAACTCGCGACAATCCGCGCGAGGCATTGCGTCAAATCCTTCTTCTGGGATCCGCTCGGGGACGAGGCGGCGTGCGGCGGCGCGGTGGCCCGATTGCGCAACGCTCAGCCCGGGGCGCTTTACGGCCTGTGGGCGCGCGCGATCATTGCCCATCCCTGGGCTTATGCGCGGCACCGGCTGGCGCACTGGAATTCGACCGAGCGCTGGCTCGTCCCGGCGGGGCGAATCGGGGCCGAGCCACCGACCAATTCCGAGCCCAACGACCTTGGCCTTGCCGGACCGGCTTCGTCGAACGCCGCCGCGCTGCAATCGGCCGGGGCGGTCGAAGCGGGAACCCCGCTCGGTTGGCCAATGCCATGGACCATCCTGGCGGTCGTCGCGGCGGCGGTTGCATGGGCCAGGCGCAACGAGCCGGCAGCCGGGCTGGCGCTGGCGCTGGCAGCGTCCGCAATCGGGCTGGAAGCGAGTTTCCTCGTCGTCAGCATCGCCTCGGACCTGCGCTATCATCTGTGGTCGATGGCGGCGAGCGCGCTGGCCTGGATCCTGCTTGCAGGCACCGTGCGCCCAAGCCGGTGGCGTGCAGCATTGCTCGTTGCGGGATTGGGCGCGATCGTCGCCGCCGGCCTGCATAGCCGCGCGACCGCAGCGCGCGCTCCGGGGACATATCGCGCAATGATTGAATCGGGGAGTGGCTAGCGGCGCAGGACTTGCTATCGACGCCGCGCAACCGAGGAGTTTTCATGCGCCGTCTAATTCTTGCCGCCCTGCTCGCCGCCATCCCCGTCGCCGCCAACGCTGCGAGCGTCATCACTGCCGACCGCTACCTCGATGTCGCCACCGGCCGCTACGTCGACCACCCGGCGATCTTCGTCGGCGACGACGGCCGCATCACGGGGATCAGCGATGCGCGGACGGTGAAGTGGGGATCGAACGTCAAGCATGTCGACCTCGCCGGCGAGACGCTCCTTCCCGGGCTGATCGACATGCACGTCCACCTCACCAACCTCGCCGAAATCGGCGGCTACCGCGCCTATGAATATACCGACGCCTTCTGGACCGCCGTCGGAGTCGCCAACGCCAAGAAGACGCTCGACGCCGGCTTCACCACGGTGCGCAACGTCGGCGCCGACAATTTCGGGGACGTTGCGCTTCGCCAGGCGATTGACGGCGGCTGGATCGAGGGTCCGCGCGTCGTCACCGCGACCTATCTGATCGGCGCGACCGGCGGACATTGCGACGACAACATGCTCCCGCCGTCGTTCGACAAGCGCGGCCCGGCGATCGTGACCGGGCCAGAGCAGGCGCGCGAGAAGGTGCGCTGGCTCAAGAAATATGGTGCGCAGGTGATCAAGATCTGCGCCACCGGCGGGGTCTTTTCGGCCGGCGATGCCCCCGGCGCGCAGCAGCTCGATGCCGACGAGATCCGGGCGATCACCAGCGAGGCCCATGCGCTCGGCCTCAAGGTCGCCGCGCACGCCCATGGCGACGCCGGGATCCGCGCCTCGATCGACAATGGCGTCGACACGATCGAACATGCCAGCCTCGCCAGCGACGCGACCATCGCCGACGCCAAGGCGCACCACACCTGGTTCGACATGGATATCTACGACGACGACTATATCCTCGCGACTGGAACCTCGAACGGGACGACCCAGCAAAGCCTCGACAAGGAAAAGGCGCTCGGCCTGACCCAGCGCCAGACCTTCCAGCGCGCGGTCCGCGCCGGCGTGCCGATGCTGTTCGGCACCGACGCCGGCGTCTATCCGCATGGCCAGAACGCGCGTCAGTTCGCCAAGGAAGTCGAATGGGGCATGACCCCGCTGCAGGCGATCCAGTCGGCGACGCTCAACGCGGGAGAGGCACTGGCGCGCACTGGGGACGTCGGGACCATCGCGGTCGGGCATTTCGGCGACCTGGTCGCGGTCAAGGGCGACCCGTTGCAGGACGTGCGCACGCTCGAGCACCCCGACGCGGTGGTCAAGGGCGGCAAGCTCGTCATTCGGACCGCCGCAGCCCAGTGAGGGAACGCGAACCGAAGCTCAGGCATTCCCTTACCCGATGAGCAGCGGGGGTCACAACAACCAGACACTGTGGATCGCGCTCGCCGCGAATGTCGGCATCGCGGTGTCGAAGTTCGTCGCGGCGGCGTTCACCGGCTCGTCGGCCATGCTGACCGAGGGGGTCCACAGCCTCGTCGACAGCGCCAACCAGCTGCTCCTGCTGTGGGGCCGAAGGGCGGCGCGGCGGCCGGCCGACAAGACCCATCCCTTCGGCTATGGCCGCGAGCTGTATTTCTGGAGCTTCGTGGTTGCGGTGATGGTCTTCGCGCTCGGCGCGGGCGTCTCGATCTACGAGGGTATTGTCCACATCTCGCACCCCGAGCCGGCGGTGTCGCCGATCGTCGCCTATGTCGTCCTGCTGTTGGCCTTCCTGCTCGAGGGCGGATCGACTTTCTCGGCGTTCAAGGAGTTTCGCGACGCCAAGGGGCGGCTCGGCTGGTTCGAGGCGGTCAAGCGCTCGAAGGACCCGCCGACCTTCATCGTCCTGCTCGAAAATGGCGCGGCGATGTTCGGCATCATCATCGCCGCCATCGGCCTGGCGCTGAGCCAGCTGACCGGCGACCCGCGCTTCGACGGGACCGCCTCGATCATCATCGGCGCGATCCTCGGCTTCACCGCGTGGGTGCTCGCGGTCGAATCGAAGCAACTGCTGATCGGCGAAAGCGCCAATCGCGAGACGATCGACGGGATTCGCGAGATCGTCGTCGGGCGGTCGGGCGTCACCGGCGTCGGCGAAGTGCTCACCGTCCATTCCTCCCCCGACCAGATCACGGCGATGATCTCGGTCGACTTCGACGACGGCATTTCCGCGCGCGAAGTCGAGGACATCGTCGCCGCGATCGAGCGCGAGGCATGCGCCCGCTGGCCGCTGGTCTAGCGGCTCTACGTCCGCCCGCAGCGCGGCGCCGGCACCGCGGCCGAACCCTCGGTCCTCAGTTAGGCGGCGACAGGGTCGGGCTCGGGCGGCGCTTCGGGTTCGCCCGGCAGGATCGGGACTTCAGGCTCGCCCGGCTCGCTATCGGGCTCACCGGGCAAGGGCGGGGCGCTCGCCATCAGGCGATCGGCCCGGTCGGCATCGACGGCGGCTCGGCCCCGGGCGAGGTCGGCGAGGGCGTGTCGATGTTCGGAGTCGGTTGCGGTGATTCCGCGGGCTGGGTCGGTGCCGGGGTCGTCGGCGTGGTCGGCGTCGCTGGCTGGCGGGGCTGGTCTTCGGGCACGAACTTTCTCCTGAAGGGAATGAGAGCAGAACCCTTGGTGGCGCTGGATGTTGCGTTGCTCGGGCTCCCTTGCCCTCGGCTCGATCCTTGCTATACGCCGCGCCGAGCGTCCGCGCGGGCGTGGCGGAATGGTAGACGCGCTGGTTTTAGGTACCAGTATCGCAAGATGTGGGGGTTCGAGTCCCTTCGCCCGCACCACCGCCCTGCTGCGCGGGCACAATCGGATTCCAACGGGAAAAACTGCATCATGAAGACCGTCGAAACGCTGAACGAAGGCCTCAAGCGGGGCTTCATGCTGACCATTCCCGCGACCGATATCGAGGCGCGCGTCGAGGGCGAGATCAAGCGCATGGCGCCGCAGGTCAAGATGCCC
>JALYIX010000066.1 GCA_030775565.1 Pseudomonadota bacterium
CGACCCCGACGAGGGGCTCGACTTCGGCGCGGTGCGCGACGGGGCCGAGCAGCTGCGCGCGCTGCTTGCCGACCTCGGGCTCGAGACGTTTCCCCTGCTCTCGGGCGGGAAGGGCATCCACGTCGTCGCCCCGCTCGACCAGACCGCCGACTGGCCTGCCGTGAAAAGCTTCGCCGACCGCTTCAGCCGCGCGATCGCCGAGAAATATCCGGAAAAATTCACCGCCAACATCCGCAAGAACCAGCGCACCAATCGCATCTTCGTCGACTGGCTACGCAACCAGCGCGGCGCGACCGCGGTCCTGCCTTATTCGGCGCGGGCCCGCGAAGGCGCGCCGGTGGCGGCGCCGATCGCCTGGAGCGAGGTCGCGGGTACCAGCGGCGGCAACCGCTTCACCATCCGCGACATCGACGAACTGCTCGAACGAGCGGGTTCGAAGTTGCTGGCGGGCTGGGGGCAGTCGAACCAGTCGCTCCCCGACCTCTAGCGCGGCTATTGCCGCGATCGCGCCCGATGCAAAAACGGCGGACCTTTCGGCCCGCCGTTCTGTCATGCGTTCGAGGGAGGAGAATTAGCTTTTGCAGCTCTGCGACGCCTTGCCCGGCCGCTCGAGGGTAATCGACTTGCTGTCCTTGGTGCCGGTCAGCGAATAGCCCGCGGCGGTCATCGCCTTGCCGGCTTCGGCCGAGGTCAGGCGCGTTGCGGTCCCGCCCTTGGTCGCGCTGACGTCGGCGGTCTTCTTGTCGTTAAGCCAGTCGATGTAGACGACGCTGTTGTCCTTGCAGCGGTAGGACTGGCTCGACTCGATCGACGGCGGCAGGACTACCGCCGCAGTGTTGACCGTCACATTGTCCTCCTTGGACCCGGCGACGATATTGTGGTCGGACTTGTCGCAAGCGCTAAGCGCAGTGGCGGCAAGGGCGGCGAGGAGTAGGGTGCGGTTCATGGAGACGTCCTTTGCGGGAGAGAGGCGCGCCGTCAAGGCGGGTTTGCAATCCAAACCCGCGAGGCATAGGCTGGTTTCCATCGGGGAATTGGGGAAGGGCCTGGGATTGCAGCGCATTCGCATCGGACTGACGGGTCTTGCGTTCGTGTTCCTCCTCGTCCTGCTTGGCGCGGTCGTCAGCCGTTCGAGCCGCGAGGGGACGGTCATTCCCAACGCCGCCAATGTTGCCGCGAACAGCCAGCCGAGCGACCCTTTGTCCGACCTCGGTGTCGCGCCCGGCGCGGCGGCCGAGAACGCCACCGCTAGCAGCCACAACAGCAGCCGATGAACGGGCGCCACCGGGCGGTTCTCGCCGGGGTGCTCCTGTTCCTCGCCGCGATGGCCGCGTGGGCGATGCGCGGTCCCCCGGCTGTTCCGCCACGTCCGCCCGAAGCGCGTCCCCCGCTTCTGCTGTTGACCAGCCTGCCGCTGATCTTCGGTGAGAAATTCGCGCTGGGTGGCGGGGGGTCGCCAGCGCTCACCCGGCTGCGCGAACGCTATCGGGTCGAGCCGATCGCATTGGCCGATTCGCGCTCTCTGGGCGGTCACCGCCTGCTGCTGATGGCGCATCCCCGCGCCCAGACGGCCGAGGCGCTGGTTGCGCTCGACGCCTGGGTGCGGTCGGGAGGGCGGCTGTTGCTGCTCGCCGATCCCCGGCTTGAATGGCCATCCGAGCGCCCGCTCGGCGACCCGCTGCGCCCTCCGCCCGGCTTTGCCGACACGGGCCTCCTGGCCCATTGGGGACTGACGCTGTCACCCCCCGCGACAAGGCGGCCCGACGAGGAGCGCATCGACGGTCGGCCCGTGCGGTTCATGTCGCCGGGAACGCTCAGCGGCACGGGTTTCACGATCCTCGCCGGCGGTCGGGCCGCGCGCGGCACGGTCGGTCGGGGCCGAGTGACGGTCATTGCCGATGCCGACTGGCTCCGCGATCCGACCGATCTCGATCCGCTCGTCGCGGAGCTTGCCCGACTCGAAGGGTGAAGCTCGCCGGCTGCGAATTACTTCACCGATACTTTGCCCCGGCTGGACGATCCCGCCATTTTGAACAGGGTTACCCACAGGCTCATCCACCGGGAACAGGGGGTGAACGCTGCAAAGAACTGCGAATCTCAACCCCGCGAGAAACCGCCAAAAACCAAGCTGGGGCATGAAATCCCCAGTAATGGCACCAATTCCCATTGAATCCCGGCTTAAGCTGGGTTACCAACAGCGACTGTAGCGCGGGGCAACCCATCACCAGTCCGTCTCGACCGCAAAGGCCCGGCCTTTGCGGACAGGGAAGCTTTGCGCCTCGGCAAGTCGCGCGTCCGCTGGACGCTTCGGGAGTGGGTACAAGGTGGCGCTGGAGCATCTGTTCCAAGGCAGTGCGCTGAACGCGGTCGACGCCAAGGGGCGTGTGTCCGTGCCCGCCTTTCTGCGCCAGGTGATCGAGCGCCGCGGCGATTCGAAGACCATCGTCCTCGCCAAGCACGACCAGTTCCACGCGCTTTCGGCCTATGATCCGGGCTTTGCTGCGGCGCGCCACCTCAAGCTTGAGCGTCTCTTCGAGAAGGAAGAGACCAACCCCGAGGCCGAGCTCGCCGCCCAGCAGCGCAACCTGATGGCCTTCGCCGCGACCGAGGAAACTCCCTACGACACCTCGGGCCGGATCGTCCTGCCGCCGATGATGCGGCGCAAGGGCGGGATCGAGGAACTCGCGCTGTTCCTCGGGGTCGGCGAGACGTTTCAAATCTGGAATCCAAAGCTGTTCCTGGGGGATGACCGCATCCCCGAGGACATGAAGGACATCGCCCGCTTCCGGCTCGAGGAACGGGGTCTGTCGGCATGAGTCCCCATGCTGACATGGCCATCCCCACGGGCCACGTGCCGGTACTGGTCGATGAAGTCGTTGCCGCGCTCGCCGTTGTCCCCGGCGAAACGATGGTCGACGGCACCTTTGGGGCAGGGGGCTATACGCGCGCCCTGCTCGAGGCGGGGGCGGGGCGAGTGATCGGCTTCGATCGTGATCCGGATGCGATCGCGAATGGACCGAACCTCGTCCCGGACCTGCGGCTGACCTTGGTCGAGGAACGATTCAGCCAGATGGACAGGGTGCTCGAGGAGCGCGGGACGTCGCCGGTCGACGGCATCGTCCTCGATATCGGCGTGTCGTCAATGCAGCTCGACCAGGCGACACGCGGCTTTGCCTTCGGCCAGGACGGCCCGCTCGACATGCGCATGAGCCAGGCCGGGATGACCGCCGCCGAATTCGTCAACGAAGCCGACGAGGCCGAGATCGCCCGGGTCATCAAGGAATTTGGCGAGGAACCGCGCGCGCGTTCGGTGGCGCGCGCAATTGTCGCCGCGCGGCCGCTGACCCGCACCGCGGAGCTCGCCGCGGTCGTCCGCAAGGCGCTCCACCACCACGCCGGGATGAAGACCGATCCCGCGACGCGGACCTTCCAGGCGATCCGCATCCACTTGAACGCCGAGCTCGACGAACTCGAGGCCGGGCTTCGTGCCGCCGAGCGCGCGCTTCGCCCGGGCGGGCGGCTTGCGGTCGTCACCTTCCACAGCCTCGAGGACCGCATCGTCAAGCGCTTCATGAAGGAACGCAGCGGCGACGTCCCCGCCGGCTCGCGGCATCGCCCGCTGGCCGCCGCCGGTCCTTCCCCGAGCTTTGACCAGATCGCCAAGCCGCTGTCCGCCTCGGACGCCGAGCTGGCCCGTAACCCGCGCGCGCGCTCGGCGCGGCTGCGTTCCGCAGTCCGTACCGATGCGCCCGCGTGGGACCAGCCCCGCTCGTCCGAGAGCCTGTCCCCACCGCGTAAAACCACAGGAGGCCGCGCATGAGCGTCCGTTCCTTCCGCCCCGTCATGTCGGTCGCCACCGTCGCGGTTGCCGCGCTGGGTTGCTATCTCGTTTCCTTGCGGGTCGCGGCCGAGCGCGCCGGGCTCGAGGATGTGGAAACCAAGATCGTCCTCGCCCAGCGCGACATCCGCTCGCTCCAGACCGAGATCGGCACGCGCGGCCGGCTCGAGCAGCTCGAGCGATGGAACGTCAAGGTGCTCGCGCTGTCGGCGCCCAAGGCCGACCAGTTCGTCGACGGCGGCTATCAACTCGCCCGCCTCGCCCGGCCGAGCGACAAGGTCGACATGACCGCGCCGGTGGTCCTCGCCGCAGCCCCCAAGCCAGCGCCCGCGCCGCCGATCGCCGATGACGATGCCGATGTCGCCGCGAGCGCGCCTGAGACAGCGCCGGCGCCGAAAGCCAGCGCTGGGCCGGCTAGCCTGATGCACGTCGCGAGCTATTCGGTTCCCGACCGCGCCGGGGCGCAGAAGCCCACCCGGAAACTTCCGGGAAAATCGCCGGAAAATGTTTCGGTGACGACCAAGCCGGCCAAAATCGCGACGGCTGCCGAGCGGCCAGCATTGCCCACGACCGCTGCTGACGCCAAGAGATCAGCCAAGACGGCCCATCAGCAGACAGCGAGCGCCGCCACCTCCCGGGAAAAAGCCACGCACTGATGAACGCCCCGACGCCCGCTCTCGTCGCCAGGCCCGAGCGGCTCCGACTGGTCGGACAGCGCCGGCAGATTCTCGCGATCGTCCACCAGCGGCTGATGATGGGCCTGCTGGTCTATGGCGCGATCATCGCGATCATTGTCCTGCGCTTGCTGTGGCTCGCGGCGTTCGGCGACCATGCCGGGCGGCGCGGCGTGCTCAACGCCCTGATCCCGCCACGCGGCGATATTGTCGATCGCGACGGGCAGCCGCTGGCGACCTCGATCGACGTGTGGAGCATCGCGCTCCAGCCGAGCAAGGTGATCGGCGACAAGCTCGATCTCGCCCGCGCGCTGGCAAGGCTGATGCCCGAAAAGGACGAGGCGACCTATCTCGCCATGATCCGCTCGGCCAAGCCCTTCTACTTTCTCCGCCGCCGCGCCGCGCCCGAGCTGGTCGAGGCGATCAACGCGCTTGGCGAACCGGGCTTGGCGCTCGAGCGCACCCCCGACCGGCTGTACCCGCAGACCAGCCTCGCCGCGCATGTGCTTGGTTTCACCGATATCGACGGCCATGGCGCGGCCGGTGCCGAACGCGCGTTCGACAAGCAACTCTCGGACCCGGCGACGCGCGGCACGCCCATCACCCTGTCGATCTCGAGCAAGGTCCAGCAAGCGCTCCAGCATGAGCTGAGTACGGCGATGAACACCTACTCGGCGATCGGCGCGGCGGGGGTGATCATGGACATTCATACAGGCGAAGTGCTGGCGATGACCTCGCTGCCAACGCTCAATCCGAACGTGGCGGGACAGGCGACACCGGAAGCCTATTTCAACCGTGCAACCCTCGGGGTCTATGAGATGGGCTCGACCTTCAAGCCTTTCACCGTGGCCATGGCGATGGACTCGGGCATCGTGAAGTCGTTCGGGCAAACCTACAATTGTCCCCACGAACTCCACGTCTATGGCCACGTCATTCATGATACGCACCCGTTCGACGGACAATGCTCGGTCGCCGAGATCATGAAGGAAAGCTCGAACATCGGCACGGCGCAGATCGCCGACCAGGTCGGCAAGGAACGGCAGCGGGCGTTCCTGTCGAAGCTTGGCTTCCTTTCGCCGGTCGAAGTTGAACTGAAGGAGCGCGGGCGGACCCTGACGCCGGGCGCCAAATGGGGTCCGTTCGAAACGATGAACATCGGTTTCGGGCAAGCGATTGCCGTGACGCCGCTGCATTTGGCCACGGGCTATTCGACGCTCTTCAATGGCGGGATCTATCGCCCGGCGACAATCCTCAAGATCGGCCCGCAACATCCGGCGCCGGCCGGCCACCGCGTGTTCACCGAAGACACGAGCTACAAGATGCGCGCGCTGCTCCGGCTGGTCGTGACCCAGGGGACCGGCCGAAAAGCCGATGCAATTGGTTATCGCGTTGGTGGCAAGACCGGCACGGCGCAGAAAATCGTTGGTGGGCGCTACAGCCAGACGGTCGTGCTGACGACCTTCGCGGGCGTATTCCCGATGGACGAACCGCGCTACGCGATGGTGATGATGCTCGACGAGCCGAAGGCCACTGCAGCGACCTTTGGATTTCACACCGCCGCGTGGAATATCGGACCGGCCTACGCAAGCGCGGTCAGCCGCATTGCCCCGCTGTTGGGCGTGACTCCAAGCATGACGCGCGAACCCGACATGTCGGCCGTGCTGCCGTTCGTTCACGAAACCAAGGAACACTAAAGTGTTCCTCGGCGATCTCGCGGGGATCGATTCTGACGTCGCCGTGACGGGCGCGGCGATCGACAGTCGCAAGGTCACCGCGGGCTGCCTGTTCGGCGCCTTTCCGGGAAGCGTGCACAATGGCGAGGATTTCATCGCCAGCGCGGTCGAGCGCGGCGCGGTGGCGGTCGTCGCGCGGCCCGAGGCGTTCGTCGATGGCGCGG
>JALYIX010000067.1 GCA_030775565.1 Pseudomonadota bacterium
GGGATCGACATTGCCGCCGCGCTCAATCTCGACCGATATTTCGCCAAGGGTCGCACGCTCGCCCCGTGGACGATGACCCTCAACGACGGCGACGGCGCGCGTGCCGTGACGACCGGCGCCACCGCCAGTCCGGGCGGATTGCTGACCGCGCGCAGCGTCGACCTGACCGCGCAGGAGGACAGCCTCGCCTTCACCTGGAAGGGCAATGCGTCGGTCGCGATCGAAGGGCCAGGCGGCGATGTCTCGCGCGAATTGCTCGAAGGGTTCGCGCTGGTCGTCCAGGGCCGGATCGATGACGTCGCCACGGCCCCGGTGACATTGAGCTTTGCCGGGATCGACCGCGACATCAGCAAGCTGGTGGCGACCAAGGGCATGACGCGGATCGTCGTCCCGCTGCATTGCTTCACCGACGACAAGGCCAAAGTCACGAGCGTCGGCAATCCGTTCCGCCTCAAGACCGACGGCCGTTTCGCCTTGACCGTCGAGCATATCGACCTGGAAGCCGTCGCCGACCAGCGCTGCCCCTAAGGTCCGATTACCCGACGTCGGGCGTCAGCGCGTCCATCGCGCGAGCACGGCCGCAAGCTTGGTCTCGCCATCCTCGCCGATCGCGCCGGGGGTGACTGCGAAGCGCGGCGCGGGGGCGGCTTGCGGGACGCCGTTGCGGACAGTGAAGCTGGCGCGCTCGGCCGACTGCGGGTGGTTGATCGCTTCGGTGAGCGACAGCACCGGCGTGACGCAGGCATCGCTCGACGCGAATAATGCCGCCCACTCGTCACGCGGCCGGGTCATGAAGACCGCACTGAACTCTGCCTCCATCGCCGGCCATTGCGAACGATCGCCCTGCTCGTAGCCACGCTCGGCAAGCCCCAGGCCGGCGATCATCGCCGCGAAAAATTGCGGCTCGAGGCAGCCGACCGCGACATGCTTGCCGTCGGCGCACGCGTAGCAGCGATAAAATGGCGCGCCACCGTCGAGCAGATTGCGTCCCCGCTCGTCGGCCCAACCGCCCCCCGCCAGCCAGGCGTGGAACAGGCTGAGCATGGTCCCCACCCCGTCGGTAATCGCGACGTCGATGACCTGACCTTGCCCCGTGCGTTGCGCTGACAGCAAGCCGGCGAGCATTCCGGCGACCAGAAACATCGCCCCACCGCCATAATCACCGATCAGGTTGAGCGGCACGGTCGGCGGCGCCCCGCCATCGCCGATCGCGTGCAATGCACCGGTCAGCGACAGATAATTGATATCGTGCCCGGCGCGATTTGCCAGCGGACCGGTCTGGCCCCAGCCGGTCATCCGCCCGACCACGAGCCGTGGATTGCGCGCGAGGAGGGTCTCAGGGCCAAGCCCCAGCCGCTCCATCACGCCGGGCCGAAAGCCCTCGATCAGCCCGTCGGCGCGGTCGATCAGCGCCAGCAAGGCGTCGCGGTCGGCGGATGTCTTGAGGTCGAGCGCGACATGCTCGCGGCTGCGATTCAGGACCGTCCCGCCGACATCGCGCCGCCTATCCTGCCCCGAACGATCGCGGCGACGAATGCGGACGATGTCGGCGCCCATGTCGGCCATGATCATCGCGGCCAGCGGCACCGGCCCGATGGCGTCGATCTCGACGACTCTAAGCCCCGCCAGGGGTCCGCTTGGCGACGGTGCCACTTGCCATACTCCTGTTGAGCCGGGATGCGCTCGGCACCACGGCCGTCCGCGCTTTCCCACGATCGCGTGCGGCAATGCAATCGGCCGAGGCTCGAGTGACGGCTCGAAGAGGAGCCTGCGGATACCTATTAGGCACCGCGCGAGCTTGGCGCTACAGGGCCGCTCACGTCACTTGTCCCAAGGTTTTTTGCATGCCCGCCCAGATCGACGACGTCCGGATCGACCAGATCAAGGAATTGTCACCGCCGTCCCACCTGCTTCGCGAATATGGCCTCAGCCGCCGCGCGAGTGACACCGTGCTCGCCGCCCGCGCCGCGATCCATCGCATCCTCAAGGGCGAGGACGACCGGCTGCTGGTCGTGGTCGGCCCCTGCTCGATCCACGATCCGCTGGCCGCAAAGGAGTATGCCGCGCTGCTCACCGCCGAGCGGGCGCGCTTCGCCGGCGACCTCGAGATCGTCATGCGAGTCTATTTCGAAAAGCCGCGCACGACGGTCGGCTGGAAAGGACTGATCAACGATCCCGGGCTCGACAATAGTTTCGACATCAACCGCGGGCTTCGTCTGGCGCGCGAGCTGCTGCTCGACATCAACGAACTGGGCCTTCCGGCCGGGACCGAATTCCTCGACATGATCACCCCGCAATATGTCGCCGACCTCGTGTCGTGGGGCGCGATCGGGGCGCGCACGACCGAATCGCAGGTCCATCGCGAACTGGCGTCGGGACTGTCCTGCCCGGTCGGCTTCAAGAACGGGACCGACGGCAACCTGCGCGTAGCGCTCGACGCGGTTCAGGCGGCGTCGCAGCCACACCACTTCCTGTCGGTCACCAAGGGCGGCCATTCGGCAATTGTCGCGACGCGCGGCAACGAGGATTGCCACGTCATCTTGCGCGGCGGCAAGACTCCCAATTATGACGCGGCCAGTGTCGCCGCGGCGTGCGAAGCGTCGGCCGCAGCGAAGTTGCCGTGCCGCCTGATGATCGACGCCAGCCACGGCAACAGCCAGAAAAAGCACGACAATCAGGCAATCGTCATTGGCGACATCGCGAGCCAAGTGACCGCGGGTGAACGGCGGATCTTCGGGGTGATGATCGAAAGCCACCTGGTGGCGGGCAATCAGCCGATGAAGCCCGGCGAGGCGCTTACCTATGGCCAGAGCGTGACCGACGCCTGCCTCGGCTGGGACGCTACGCTGCCCCTCTTCGAACGCCTTGCCGGGGCAGTGCGGGAGCGGCGAGCGAAGTGAGCAGCCGCGACGCCGGCTGCTCCTCGTGTGTCAGGCCGCCGCCGCCAGGTCGACCTTCTCGACCCACTCGGGCCAGAACACCGGCTCGCGATTTGACCAGCCGGGCGCGGTCGCGGCGCTTTCGCTGATCGACTGGAGCAACAACCTGCGCCGATCCGGATGCAGATGCGGCAAGGCCGAGGCGGCGCAGAAGGCCGCCGGCAACCACGGCCGCGCCCCGGCGCCGAGCAACCGCTCGTAGAGGAAGCGATAGGCGGCAAAGGTCGGCAGTCGATCCTGCCCGAGGTCGAACGCGACAATCGTCACCAGCAGCCCCAGGAACGGTTCGATCTGGTCGAGCCCGCTGTCGTCGGGCGTGTGTGCGCGAAGATGATCGAGTTGCTTGTAGAAGCGCGCCTGGGCCCGGATCGAGGCGGTCTCGCCCTCGTCGCGCGACCAGGTCTCGATCGGGTTGGAACGGCCATACGCCACGTCGAGCGAGCGGCGGATATATCGCTGCGTCGACTTGGGAAATCCCGCAAACTCCTTCATCTCAGACAGTAGCAGCGTGCCCCCACTCGGCTGACTGGTCCTTGTCGTCATGACCCCGGCTCCTTTTCCACCGGTGAGATCATGCGACCGTCGCTCTTGCGAAATCGTTAACCACAATCCCACCCCCCATTCACATTGAATCAGAGGGGTGGGGCCACGGCAACCCGAATATTTCAATTCCTTGTCATTGCGCCCGTGCTGTGACTTCGCGGCCACGACCCGCCACCGCCGCGGTCCGACCTATTCGGGGAAACTGGACGAAGGCACCGGATCATTGCCGCCCGGCTGGGTCGCCGCGATCGGATCCGATGCATCCATCGATTGATCCGACCCGAGATCGGTCTTGGCCTGGTCGTCGTCGGGGTTCTTCTTGAGCTTCAATTCGAGCTCCCGCTCGGGGGCGCCCGACAAGGTCGGTCCTTTGGGCGGCGTCTTGTCATGGGATGGCGTGTTGCGGGCCGGGTCGGTCATCGTGAAATCTCTCCTTCGTCTCGGTCCTGAAACGAGCCAGCGCGATGTGCCGTTCCGTTGCTCGCGAGAATAGGTTCGACGGGCGGGCGGCGCACTTCTGCCAAAGGCCATCAGCGCTCTCGACAGCGTGCCGCGATGCCGCCACGCTCGGTTGATGGACGCGATCAACTCGAGCTTGGCCCGCACCAGTCCAGGATGGGCCGGGACGGTGCCTGACAATTCTGTCGCGCCTTTCGCCGACTGGCGGATCGCGGTTCGGTCGATCCTCGGCTTCTGGCTGTTCTACGCCGCGACGGTGGTTGCGCGCGCTTTGCTCAGCGGCGACGTATCGGGGGTCCTTCAGAACCGCGCGGTCACGATCGGCGGGGGAATATTGCTGACCTTCGGGGTCTACGCCGCGATCAACTTTTTCGCAGCGGGGGCGTCGACCCGGCGCCGTGCCGCCGTCGCCGCCCTCGCCTCGTTGCTCGCCGCCAGCGCCGAGGCGGGCCTGTTGCTGGCAACCGACAGCGTGATGAAGCCGCCCCAGGAACAATTCCGCTTCACGGCGCGCGAGGGCTATCTGGTTGTCCAGTCAGGCCAGCAGATCAAGATCGCGCGCGGCGCGACGAAGCCGCTGATCCTGACCCTTCCCAAGGTCAGCGAACTGAAGCGCTACGACGTATTCCGCGTCTCGGCCGACGCCATGGTCGTGTGGCTGTTCTTCTTCGCCGCCTGGAGCGCTTATTATCTCGCTTCCCAGGCGCAGGCCGAAGCCGCCAATGCGCGCCAGCGGATCGCCGATGCGGAAAGCGCCGCGCGCGCCGCGCAGGTCCGCGCGCTGCGCTATCAGGTCAACCCGCACTTCCTGTTCAACACGCTCAACAGCCTGTCCGCCCTGGTCCTCGCCAATCGCCCCAACGAGGCGGAAGCGATGATTCTCAAGCTGTCGGCCTTTTTCCGCTCCTCGCTGACGCTCGATCCGACCGCCGACGTCAGCCTGGCCGCCGAGATCGCGCTGCAGCAACATTATCTGGATATCGAAACGGTCCGCTTTCCAATGCGCCTCAGGGTCGAAGTGGACGTCGCCCCGGGGCTCGAGCGCGCGCTGCTCCCGGCGCTGCTGCTTCAGCCGATCGTCGAGAATGCCATCAAATATGGCGTCTCGGCGACCCGCGAGAAGGTCGTGCTCACGATTGCTGCCAAGGCCGATCCGGGCAATCGGCTGACGCTGTCGGTCGCCAATCGCCGCGAAGGCCGCGCCCGCGCCGCGGCCAGCAAGCCGCCCGCGCGCGGCACCGGCGTCGGCCTCGCCAACGTCTGCGCCAGGCTCAATGCCCGTTTCGGCGAGGCCGCCACCTGCACCTATGGGCCGCTCGACGACGGCGGCTTTGCGGTCAGCATGTCATTCCCCTTCGAACCCGCGCCAGGCACTGACGATGACTGAATTGTCCCATTTGAAATTGCTGATCGCGGATGACGAGCCGCTCGCCGCGGAACGGCTCCAATTGCTGCTCGCGCGGTGTGACGGCATCGACCTCGTCGGCACCGCCAGCGATGGCGAAAGCGCGGTCCGCATGGCCGAGGCACTGTCGCCCGACATCCTGCTGCTCGACGTTGCGATGCCCGGCCTGGACGGGATCGAAGTCGCGCGCGCACTCGCCACCCGCCGTCCGGCGCCCGCCGTCGTGTTCGTCACCGCGTTCGACCAGTTCGCGGTCGCGGCGTTCGAAGTGGCGGCGGTCGACTATGTCATGAAACCGGTCGATCCGGTCCGGCT
>JALYIX010000068.1 GCA_030775565.1 Pseudomonadota bacterium
AGCTTAGCCTCCCCCAGCACGCGTGCAATGTCGGCGCGATACTGCGCCTCGAACAGGCGCGGATCGGCCGCGATGCCGCGCTCGATCAGTCCGGCCAGCAGCACATCGACCTCGAACAATTCGGGCACGAACCGCCAGCACCAGTCGAGCGCATCGCCCATCCGCCGCGCACTTTCTTCGGTCCCGTCGCCCAGTCGAACGACCCACTCGGCGGACAGTTCGCGATGGTAAGCGACCTCCTTGACCCCCTTCGCCGCGACCGCCGCGATATCGGCATCGGCCAGCCCCGCCAGCCGCTCGAGCAGCATATGCTGCCAGGTCGAGAACAGCCACTGCCGCACGATCGTCCGCGCGAAATCGCCGTTAGGTTGCTCGACCAGCCAGCAATTGCGCCAGTCGAGCACGTCGCGATGGAAGGCCAGTCGGTCCGCATCCCCGGCAAGCCCGAGGAAATGCGTCGCCTGGCCGATCAAGTCGAGCGCGATATTCGCAAGGCTCAAGTCGACCTCGAGCGCTGGCGCATGCCCGCACCATTCGCTCAATCGCTGTCCAAGGATCAGGCTGTCGTCGCCCAGCCGCAGCAGATAGTCGGTCCGCGCCGCCGAATGCGCGTCCGCCACCGGCGCATCGAAAGCCCCGCCGTCGGGCGCGTTCCCTGCGTGGCGCACATCATCCTTTTCGATCACCGGCAGGCTCGGCATCAGATATGCTTCACTTGCGCCGGAATCTCGTAAAAGGTCGGATGGCGGTAAATCTTGTCCTCGGCGGGCGCGAACAACGGCCCCGCCTCGGCCGGATCGGAGGCCGTGATCGATGCCGACGGCACGACCCACAGCGAAACCCCTTCCATCCGCCGCGTATAGGTATCGCGCGCGTGCCTCAGCGCGAGCTCGGCGTCGGGCGCATGGACACTGCCGACATGGCGGTGATTAAGCCCGCCCTTCGACCGGACGAACACTTCCCACAGCGGCCAGTCGCTCACGCCGCGGCCCGCGCCGCGCGCTTGGCCTCATGCGCCGCTGCCGCTTCGCGTACCCAGGCGCCTTCGTTCCACGCCGCGCGACGCTCGGCCATGCGCTCCTTGGCGACCGGTCCCTCGCCGCGCACCACCGCGTAGAATTCCTCCCAGTCGATCGGGCCGAAATCATAGCCGCCGCGGGCTTCATTCCACGCAAGCTCGGGATCGGGCACGGTGAGCCCCAGATACTCGGCCTGCGGGACGGCAATATCGACGAATTTCTGGCGCAATTCGTCATTGCTCTCGCGCTTGATCCGCCACCGCATCGAGCGCTCGCTATTGGGCGAATTGTCATCCGGCGGCCCGAACATCATCAGGCTCGGCCACCACCAGCGGTTGAGCGCGTCCTGCGCCATCCGCTTCTGCTCAGCCGTGCCATTGGCGAGCGCGATCATGATCTCATAGCCCTGGCGCTGGTGGAAGCTCTCCTCCTTGCACACCCGCACCATCGCCCGCGCATAGGGGCCATAGCTCGCCCGCTGCAGCGGCACCTGGTTCATGATCGCCGCCCCGTCGACCAGCCAGCCGATAGCCCCCATGTCGGCCCAGCTCAGCGTCGGATAATTGAAGATCGTCGAGTATT
Source organism: Pseudomonadota bacterium (assembly GCA_030775565.1). Classification (GTDB taxonomy): domain Bacteria; phylum Pseudomonadota; class Alphaproteobacteria; order Sphingomonadales; family Sphingomonadaceae; genus Sphingomicrobium. The sequence continues at coordinate 1,602 of JALYIX010000068.1, forward strand.
TCGCCTTGCCCGAATGAAGCGCCTTGATCATCTCCTCACGGCTCGTGCCAAGCGTTTCGGCGGCGCAGTAAAGATACAACCCGTGCCCCGCTTCGTCCTGCACCTTGGCCAGCAGAATTGCTTTGCGCCGAAGCGATGGCGCGCGCGTGATCCAGTTGCCCTCGGGCAGCATGCCGACGATCTCGCTATGCGCATGCTGCGAAATCTGCCGCACCAGCGTCTTGCGATACGCCTCGGGCATCCAGTCCTTGGGCTCGATATACTCGTCCGCCGCGACCCTTGCCTCGAACGCCGCCGACAGCGCGGGGTCCTCCACCGGCTCGATCGGCGACACGCTCTTGCTCAGCTCGGTGGTATACATTGCAACAATATAGCGCATCGCCGCGCGCGCTTCAAACGCCCTGTCTCGGCTACAGCCCGAACGACGCAAACCGCTCAGCCACATCGGCATCGGCCTCAACCGCCTTCGCCATGTCCGCCGCAGCTTTCGCCTCGTCATGCTTACGCTTGAAGGCGAGCCCGCGGCCATAGAGCGACGAGCTCATCGTCGGCGCCGTGGCGAGCGCCTGCGAATAGGCCGCGATCGCCTCGTCGATCCTGCCGAGGCGGAGCAGTACCAGCCCGCGGCTGTCGAGGAACCCCGCCGTACCCGGCAGTGCCTTGAGCGCGAGATCGCAATTGGCGAGTGCCGAGTCGAGCGCAACGCCGGCGGTCGCTTTTGTCCAGCACAAATTGTTCAACTTGACCGCCTGGCCGGTCGGATCGGACCCGTCCACCGAAGCCGCCGCCGCCGCGAAATCCTGCTGCGCCAGGACCGCCTTGCCCGCCTTGGCATAGACCACCCCGCGCTCGGTCAGCAGTCCAGGATCGCCCTTGCTGCTCGCCAGCAGAGCGTCGAGGTCGGCGATCGCCGCCGAATAATTGCCTTGGCGCCGCTCAATTCCTGCACGCATCAACCGCGCCCCGTCGACCGCGGGGTCGAGCTTGAGCGCGGCGTCGATATCCGCCAGCTTGCCCGCTTCGTCGGACACCGGCCGCGCCCGTGCCCGGTTGACGAAGATGAACGCATTGGGCTTGATCGCTAGTGCCCGATCGAAGGCGGCCATCGCCTTGTCGCGCCGCTGGGCACCGGCATAGATCGCGCCGGCGAACATCAGCGCATTGTCATCGGCAGGCTTCGCTGCAAGCAGCGCATCGGCCTGCGCGACCGTCTTCGCCATGTTGCCCGCGCGCCGATAGATGTTCGCCGCCCACAGATAAGTTTCGGGCGCGCCGGCGCTCGCCTTGACCATGGAGGCAACGTCGGCGTCGACCACGTCCCACTTGCCGGCCGCCGCCGCCTGCTCGGCGCGGTTCCTCAGCGCCCAGCGGTTGTCGGGTTGCTTGGCGAGCGTCGCGCCCAGCGCCGTGATTGCCTCGAGGGGCTTGCCCTCCTTCATCGCCAGGATCGCCGGAACATTCCCGAGGAACGCGACCTCCGCCGTGATTGCCCGGGCGGCGGCGACATCCGCTTGCGCCTCCGCCTTGTGCCCCAGCCAGGCATGCGCGATCGCGCGATTGCCGAGTGTCCACGCGTCTTTGGGGTCGAGTTCATGAGCCCGCGTCATGTCCCTGACCGCCTCGGCATATTCACCGCGGTCGATCATCGCCAGGCCGCGCCGGAAATAGCCCTCCTTGTCGGCCGGCTCGCTCGCCTTCATCGCCGCGAAGTCGGCATCGCTCACGACATAATTGTTCGGCACCTGAAGATAGACGTCCTCGTCGTTGAGCGCGCGCAGCCGCGCCTGCGCCGCCACCGCGTCCTTGAACGAAATCTCGCGCGCAATGCTTCGCTCGCTTTTCTCGATCACCACCGATCCGTCGCTGACGACGACCGCGCGGTGATAGGTCATCCCCGCCAGCGTTTCGTCGATATTGCTGATCTTGTTGCCCGCGCCGCGCGCCACCATCGGCGGCAGCTTGATGCTCGTCACCACCTTGCTGAAGCTCGGCGCGCCGAGCGTGAACGGCGCCTCGCGGTCGGGCCCCTCGTCGCGATGGAAGTCGGCCTTGTAGGCGAGTGATCCGCCAGCGACGTAGAACCAGCCGTCCTTCCACTCGAGCTTCGAGGTCCCGTCGAGCGTGACCCGCTCGTCGCCCGTCGCCGGGTCAAACTGCGCCTTCACCGCAGCCGGTTCGACAAAGTCATAGTCATTCTTCCAATATGCCTTCAGCGCATTGTCGCGCAGGTCGGCGGCGACCGCCTCGAGCCCGCTCTTGAAGCCGAGCGCATTATCGCCGCGCAAGACGGTGATGATATGCGTCGGCGCCGGCGCGAACAGCCCGGCGCTGGCATCGATCGCCACCGCAGTCTCGACGTTCGGCTTGCTCAGCGGGGGCGGCTGCAGCGCCACCAGCGCGGCTCCCCGCGCCGCGATCGGCAGCCCCCATTTATAATCCGGCACTTCGAGCCGCTCGATCGCACCGTCGCCGGTCCGCGTTCCGTCGAGCCACACCTCCTTGCCCCCGACCGTCGCTCGGACGATGACATGATCGAACAGCCCGATCCGCGGCAACCGCTCGTCCAGACCGTCGCCCCCGCCACTGCTGACCAGTACCGCGTTCGCCGGGATCCCGAGCTTGTGGAGGATGCCGAGCAGCAGCACGGTCTTGCCCTTGCAGTCGCCATAGCGCCGCTGCCAGCTCGCCTCGGCCGCCGCCGGTACCAGCCCGCCCGCCCCCATCTCCAGTGCGACATAGCGTACCTGCTCCTCGACCAGCGCCAGCGCCGCCTCGGTCCGCCGCGACGGGTCGCTCGAGGCCGCCCTGATCTTGTCGACTTCGCGGTCGAGCGCGCTGCCTGGCGT
>JALYIX010000069.1 GCA_030775565.1 Pseudomonadota bacterium
CGACGCGGGTGCGGGGGAGATTCACGCCTTTGCGTAGCATGCTCGCCTGTCCCCCGGACAGGCTGCGCGTGCTACTTCCCCCGCTTCTTGCGGTGGCTGTCGAGGTCGAGGACCGCCGTCTCTTCGCCTTCGGGGAGGAGGCCCATGCGGCGGGCGACTTCCTGATAGGCCTCGGCTTCGCCGCCGAGGTCCTGGCGGAAGCGGTCCTTGTCGAGCTTTTCGTTCGACTTCATGTCCCACAGGCGCGCGCCGTCGGGGGAGATTTCGTCGGCGAGGATGACCCGGGCATAGTCGTTCTCGTAGATCCGGCCGAACTCCAATTTGAAGTCGACAAGGCGGATGCCGATCCCGGCGAACATCCCGCACATGAAATCGTTCACGCGGATCGCCATGTCGGCGATGTCGTTCATCTCGTCCTGGCTGGCCCAGCCGAAGCAGGCGATATGCTCGTCGGCGACCATCGGATCGCCAAGCGCATCGTCCTTGTAATAATATTCGATGATCGTACGCGGCAGCTGGGTGCCTTCCTCGATCCCGAGGCGCTTCGAGATCGAGCCCGCGGCGACGTTGCGCACGACGACTTCGATCGGGATGATCTCGACCTGGCGAATCAACTGTTCGCGCATGTTCAACCGGCGGATGAAATGGGTCGGGATGCCGATCGTCGCAAGCGCAGTGAAGATATGCTCGGAGATGCGGTTGTTGAGGACGCCCTTGCCCGAAATCGTCCCACGCTTCTGGGCGTTGAACGCGGTCGCATCGTCCTTGAAATACTGGATCAGCGTGCCCGGCTCGGGACCCTCGTAGAGGATCTTGGCCTTGCCCTCGTAAATCTGGCGGCGCCTAGTCATGGCAAGTGAGCGTCATGAGGGGAACGAACCTTCGACTGCGGGAGGGAGTGGGCGCTATATGCGAGCCGCTCACCCCACGCAATCGAACCCGCTCAGCGGGCGATCCCGCGATAGTCGCCCCACGGCGCTTCAAAGCGGATCCGGGTCAGCGAGCGGAACGCCGAACCGATCGCCTGGCCGAGCAGGACGAAATCCTCGAGCAACTCGCTCGGGACGGCTTGCTCGTCATAGGTGCAGTTGATGTAGCCCATGGTCAGTTCCCTTGTGCTCGCCGCCGGCGCTGGAGGGAGGGGGGATAAGCAGCCGGCGGCGATGCGTTGGAAATAGGCCTCGCGGTGCTCGAGAGCCAATTCAATGTTGCACCTGCACAATAAGTAGGGCTTATGAGGTCGGAGCGGAGGTCGAGATGCGAAGACTGCCCCCACTGTCGGCCGTCCGGGTGTTCGAGGCGGCCGCGCGCCACGAGAATTTCACCACGGCCGCGGCCGAGCTCGGCATGACCCAGGCGGCGGTGAGCTATCAGGTGAAAGCGCTGGAGGAGCGGATCGGCACCGCGCTGTTCGTCCGCGAGCGCGGCCGGGCGCGGCTGACCCCGACGGGCGCGCGGCTTGCCCCGACGCTGCGCCAGGCGCTCGATTCGATCGCCAATGCCTTCGCCAGCGTCCGCGCCGAGGACGAGGGGCTCTTGACGCTGACGACCACCCACAGCTTCGCCAACACCTGGCTGGTGTGGCGCCTCGGTGCGTTTCAGATCGATCACCCCGATCTCGCGCTGCGGCTCGACACGTCCGAAGCGATGCTCGACCTCGCCGCGGGCGAGGCCGACGCGGCAATTCGCGCCGGGCGCGGCGAGTGGCCGGGGATGGCGGTCGACCGGCTGATGGCGGTGGATTTCACGCCGATGTGCTCGCCCGCGATGCTCGCCTTCGCCGAGCTGCAGGTCGGGCGCGCGCTGACCCCCGCCGACTTGCCGCACCTGCCGCTGCTGAACCCGCAGGATCGCTGGTGGGAGACCTGGCTCGGCCAGGCCGGAGTCGACCCCGGCGAGCGCGACCTCGGCGGCGGGCTGCGCCTCGACAGCCAGGTCAACGAGGGCCAGGCGGCGATGAGCGGCCAGGGGTTCGCGCTGCTGACCCCCGCCCTGTGGCGCAAGGACGTCGCCGAGGGACGCCTTGTGCGCCCCTTCGACCAGGTCTCGAGCCGCGGCTTCGGATACTGGCTGGTGATCCCCGAAGGCCGGCGGTCGGTGGCCAAGATCAAGCGCTTTCGCGAATGGCTGCTGGCCGCCGTCGCGCGCGCCGAACCGCCCCAGCCCGAAGGTGCCTAGCGGAACGGCAACAGCGCGCGCGGCGGCAGGTTGGGCAGGATCACGCCGCGCTCGGCGATGAACACGTGCCGCACGATCTCGGCCTGCTGCTCGATCCCGTAGCGCTCGAACGCCTGTCCGGGCTTCAGCGCATAGGCGTAGCGGCAGAAGGGGTGGCGCATCAGCGGCAGCCAATATTTGCCGCGGGTCTGCGCCTGCCAGACATGGGTCAGCTCGTGGATGAACAGGCCCTGCGCGGCGAGGGTATCGCGGGCGAAATCGTCGGACCAGGTCTCGCCGTTGGGGTGGAAATGGATGTTCCCCGTCGGCGCCATGACCGTGTTGCGCGGCTGGAGCGGCCACCACGGGCGGTGGACGAGGCGCACCGGGGCATAGTCGATCGCGTCGGCGAAGATGGTTCGGGCAAGCTCGATCTCGCCGGGAGTGAGAGGGCGTTCGTGACGGGGCATGGGACCCCAATGCCCTCGTTCGTCGTTGGGGACAATCAAGCGCGCTTGCTCCGTCCGGCGAGCGCCGCTAGGGCCGTTTCAAAGTCAACCAACAAGGGAAGAAAGCCATGAGCGAGACCGCCGATCGCGTGAAGAAGATCGTTGTCGAGCATCTCGGCGTCGATGCCGAGAAGGTCACCGAGGAAGCAAGCTTCATCGACGATCTGGGCGCCGACAGCCTCGACATCGTCGAGCTGGTCATGGCGTTCGAGGAAGAGTTCGGGGTCGAGATCCCCGACGACGCCGCCGAGAAGATCGCCACCGTCAAGGACGCGATCGACTATATCGACGCGCACAAGGCCTGAGCGGGTCACGCCGGCCGCCGCTCGGTCGCGTCTATGTCAAGCGGGGCTTCGGCAGGCTCAGTCCTTTTGCGGGTCTGAGCCTGTCGTGCGTTTGGGGAGAATGAAATGCGCCGCGTCGTCGTAACCGGACTGGGGCTCGTCACGCCGCTGGGGGCGGACGTCGAGACCGTGTGGGCCAACCTCCTCGCCTCGAAAAGCGGGGCGGGGCAGATCACGCGGTTCGACACGACCGGGCAGAAATGTACCATCGCCTGCGAGGTGAAGGGGCCCACCCACGAATATGGCTTCGACCCGGCCAAGCGCGTCGACCACAAGGTCCAGCGCCAGGTCGATCCGTTCATCATCTATGGCATCGATGCCGCGGGCCAGGCGCTCGAGGACGCCGGGCTGACCGAGATGAGCGAAGCCGACAAGCTGCGCACGGGTTGCTCGATCGGGTCGGGCATCGGCGGGCTGCCGGGGATCGAGAGCGAATCGCTGGTGCTGGCCGAGAAGGGCCCGACGCGGGTCAGCCCGCACTTCGTCCACGGCCGGCTGATCAACCTCATCTCCGGGCAGGTGTCGATCAAGTACGGGCTGATGGGACCCAACCATTCGGTCGTCACCGCTTGCTCGACCGGTGCGCATTCGATCGGCGACGCGGCGCGGATGATCAAGGACGACGACGCCGACATCATGCTGGCGGGCGGCGCCGAGGGGACGATCAACCCGCTGGGGGTCGCCGGGTTCGCCGCGGCGCGCGCGCTCAACACGAGCTTCAACGACCGGCCCGAGCAGGCCAGCCGCCCCTATGACAAGGGCCGCGACGGGTTCGTCATGGGCGAGGGCGCGGGCGTGGTGGTGCTCGAGGAATATGAGCATGCCAAGGCCCGGGGCGCCAAGATCTATGCCGAAGTGGTTGGCTATGGGCTGTCGGGCGACGCTTACCACGTCACCGCGCCGCACCCCGAGGGCAAGGGCGCCGAAATCGCGATGCGGATGGCCTTGAAGAAGGCCGGGATGGAGCCGTGCGACATCGACTATATCAACGCCCATGGCACGTCGACGATGGCTGACACGATCGAATTGGCCGCCGCCAAGCGGGTGTTCGGCGATGATCTGTGCGGCGCGTCGATGAGCAGCACCAAGTCGGCGATCGGGCACCTGCTCGGCGGCGCAGGCGCGGTCGAGAGCATCTTCTGCATCCTCTCGATCCGTGACCAGATCGTGCCGCCGACCTTGAACCTCGACGATCCCGACGAGGGGACGCAAGGGGTCGACCTCGTCCCCCACGTCGCCAAGAAGCGCGAGGTCAAGGCGGCGCTCAACAACAGCTTCGGCTTTGGCGGGACCAATGCCAGCCTGATCATGAAGGCGGTCGAGGACTGAGCCGGTGAGAAAGCTCCTGACGCTGGTCCTGCTCGCCGGGCTGGCTCTGCTGGCGGGGACCTGGCTGCTGTGGTGGAGCGCGGGGCCGGCGACGACCAAGCAGCGCATCGTGGTGCAGCAGGGCGAGACGCTCGGCGTGGTCGCGGGGCAGTTGCACAAGGCCGGAGTGATCCCGGGGAGCCGGCGGACCTTCCTGGCGATGGCGCGGCTATTGGGATCGAGCGATCCGGTGCAGGCGGGCGAATTCGAAGTCCCGCCGGGGATGAGCGGGTCCGGAGTGCTCGACCTGCTCCAGCATGGCGGGCCGGTGCAGCGGCTGATGACGATCCCCGAGGGAATGCCGTCGATGATGGTACAGGAGCGGCTCGCCGCGCTGCCGTTCGCGACCGGGCCGGCGCCGCTGCCGGCCGAGGGATCGGTGCTGCCAGACAGCTATAGTTATGAGCGCGGCGAGGCACGGTCGGCGATCCTCGCGCGGGCGACGGGGGCGATGAGCCGGACGCTGGATGCATTATGGGCCAAGCGCAAGCCGACCACGGTCGCCAGGACCAAGGAAGAAGCGGTCACGCTGGCCTCGATCGTCGAGAAGGAGACCGGCAAGCCGGCCGAGCGGCCGATGGTCGCCGGGGTCTATTCGAACCGGGTGCGGATGGGGATGAAGCTCGATGCCGACCCGACGGTGATCTACCCGATAACCAGGGGCAAGCCGCTCGGGCGGCGCATCCTGCGCTCCGAGCTCGACGCCGACAATGGCTACAACACCTATCGCCGCGCCGGCCTGCCCGCCGGCCCGATCGCCAATCCGGGCAAGGCGAGCATCGCCGCGGTGCTCGACCCGGCCCCGACCAAGGCGCTTTATTTCGTCGCCGATGGCACCGGCGGGCACGTCTTCGCCGAGACGCTGGCCGAGCAGAACGCCAATGTGAAAAAGTGGTTCGCGCTTCGCCGCGAGCGGGGCGAGATCAAGTAGCAGGGGCTTTTGCCTCCTACGGACACGGCGTTGGCGCACCCGCTGCCTCCGCCGACCGCGCGGCCATTAATTCCGCTGCCCCGCCCAGCCAACATGTGTTATGATGGTATCGATGCTTGGCCCAAGCCCGGGCGCGCGCCGCGTGCGCGAGACGATTGCTTGCACTGACCCGACCCGGATTGCCCGTACCCCTGCGGCGCAACCGGTCTGTGTTCGAAAAGGCGTCGCAACTCGTGCCCAATTGCCTTCCTCCGGCGCTTCCGCTCAGCCTGGTCGATGCGATGGTCGCCACGCTGGACACGCCGCTGCTGCTGCTTGACGGCGACCTGACCGTCGTCGCCGTGTCGGGCTCGCTGTGCGCCGCCTTCGGACTCGATTCCGCGGCCGTCACCGGCACGTCGCTGTTTGCCATGGGCAACGGCGAATGGGACCTGCCGCGACTGCGGTCGCTGCTCGCCGCGGTGGTCGACGGCGGGGCCGAGATCGCCGCCTACGAGCTCGACCTAGAAGCGCCGGGCGGGCGGCGCGGCCTGGTCATCAACGCCCACAAGCTGGCCTATGAGGACCTTGGCAACACGCGGGTCCTGATGTCGATCGTCGACATGACCGATCGCCGCGCCGCCAAGCGCGTTAC
>JALYIX010000070.1 GCA_030775565.1 Pseudomonadota bacterium
GGTCAAGAGGGGAGCCCCGACCAGCACGCCAAGGGCATAGCCGGTGACGAGCATGCCGGCCTGGGGGATCGAGACGGCGAGGTCGCGGGCGATCACCGGCAACAGGCCCATCGGGGCGAACTCGGTCGTGCCGATGCCGAATGCGCCGATCGCCAGCGACAGAAGGGGAATATTGAGCTTGATGGCGTCGATCCGGTTTCCGCTGTCGGGCGTTTAACGTCCCGACGGGAAGGATAGCCCCAATGACAAATTCCGCGAGTAACGTCGTCACGCGCATCTGCGGGGTCGCGCTCATTGTGTCCGATCTCGAACGCGCGATCGCCTTCTATTGCGACGGCCTCGGCTTCGCGTTGGAGGGGCGAACCAACGGCCCCTCACCGGCCTCGACCGAAGCGCTACTCGATCTCGGCGGCGTCTCGTTGCGCCTCATCCAACATGCGCAGTCAGGCGCTCCTTACCCGGCGTGCGCCATGGCCAACGACCCCTGGTTCCAGCATTTCGCCATCCGCGTCGCCGACATGGACGCGGCTTACGCCCGCCTTTTGCACCACGGTGGCCAGACGGCGATTTCGATTGACGGCCCCCAGCAGCTCCCCCCGAGCACCGGCTCTGTGATCGCCTACAAGTTTCGCGATCCCGACGGGCATCCGCTTGAACTGTCGTTTGTACCCAAAGAGCCGGTGATGCACCGCGAGTCGCCTTTTATCGCGATCGACCACAGCGCCATCGTGGTGGCGAACCTTGGCGCGAGCATCGATTTCTATGTCCGTCGGCTTGGCTTCGTCGAAGCGGAGCGGTTACTCAACGAAGGGCCGGCTCAGTGGCGCCACGACGGGCTCGACGGGGCGATGGTCGATATCGTCGTCCTCCGCGCCCCGGCCGGTGGTCCACACCTCGAACTCCTGCACTACCGCGCGCCACCGACCGCTCACGACCGTCGGACGCTCTCGCCGAAGGATATCGCGGCAACAAGGCTTCTCGTGGCAACGGCTGATCGTCTCGGCACCGCCGCAGGATCGATCGAGCTATTGGTCGACCCAGACGATCACCTGATCGAGCTTGTGCGAAGCGCCGACCCCGTTAAACCCGGTTACCAAGGAGCACGGGATGGGCGGCGACAAGGTGAAAAGTGAGGCGCCCGCCCAGAGGGTGCACCGATGCGCCGTACAAGCTGCCGATCGACTGCCATGTCCGCGGCTGGTTCCTGTTCCAATTTAAGTGCCAGCGGTATCGCTGCATTGCAGCAAATCGTCTAGGCCGACAGCGGGGTTCATTCAGGGCATGGCAAAGCGAGATCGTCGTTGCGGGTCCTGACCTTCCTCCACAGCTTCGAACCGGGTGGTGTCGAGCGGGTCGCGCTGCGGCTGGTTCGGCAGTGGCGCGAGATGGGCGTCGACGCCCCGCTTTTTATCGGACGCACCGATGGTGCGCTGCGGTCCGAACTGGCTGAAAACCTTGCGTATAGCGCGCCTCCAAGGCGGCGCTGGACGGCAGCGCTCGAGACACTTTGGATGATCTGGACTTTGCCCGACGCGATCCTCGCAAGCGATCCGGACGTCTTGTTCTGCGCTGGCAACACCTACACCATCGTCGTGATCGCGATGAAGCTGATGCTTGGCCGCCGCTGTCCGCCGGTCGTTGCGAAAGTCAGCAACGAATTGCTGAGGCCGGGGCAGGGGATAGCGATGCGCGCGCTGTTTCGCGCCTGGGGCTGGCTTCAGTCGTGCTTTATTGAGAGCTGGGTCGTAATGCATCCGGCGATGCGGGCCGACGTCGCCGGGTTGCACCGGGCGAAGCCGGTCGCGGTCATTCCCGATCCCGCGCTGACCCTCCACCAGGCAGATCGGCTGCGGGCTTGGCGGCCGCGCGACGCTGGGGCAGTCGGCAGGCGGTTCGTCGCGATGGGGCGACTGGTGCCGCAGAAGAATTACGAGATGTTGCTGCGCGCCTTTGCGGCCGGGGCGCGACCCGACGACGAGCTTACCATCTTTGGCGACGGCGAAAGCCGCGCGTCACTGGAGCGGCTGGCCAAGCAGCTCGAACTCGGCCCGAGACTGAGCCTTGAAGGCCATGTCGCGCACTCGGCATCGTGCATGATCGGGCAGGATGCCATGCTGATGACGTCCCATTTCGAAGGAATCCCGGCGGCGCTGATCGAGGGGATGACCTGTGGCATGCCGATCGTGGTGACCGACTGCGGGGTCGGGGTGCGTGCCCTGGTCGATGGGTATCCCAGCGGAACACTCGTCGCCCGCGGCGACACAGCGGCCTTCGCAGCGACCATTGCCACGCTGGCGATTGCCGAAGCACCGGACCTCGGATTCGACTCCACCGTCTATACCATCGAAGCGGGCGCGGTTGCCTATGTCGATGTGTTTCACCAGGTGGTGCGGACCCCGTCGCCGGCCCGCCCGCCCTCCTATCAGGTCGAGATTGGCGATGTCTTGCTCGAACCGGGCATGATTGCGCAGCGGAGCCTGCTCCCTTCGGAGCAGCGCGGTTCCGCATAAAGTCGTACCGATGATGCCGATCGGAAAGTCCTCGTCCGTCCTTGAGCAGACCCGCTGGCTCGTTCCGGCGCTGTTGATGCTGCTTGCGGTGGCGGCGCGCGCGCAGACCTTCGGCAACCCGGTGCTCGGATACGACGAGCAATTCTACCTCCTCGTCGGCGACCGCATGCTTCACGGTGCGATCCCGTTCGTCGACATCTTCGACCGCAAGCCGATCGGCCTTTTCCTGATCTACGCCGGCATCCGGCTGCTCGGCGGTGAAGGCACGCTGCAATACGAACTCGTCGCACTGCTGGTCGCCTGGTCGACGGCGGTGCTGGTGTGGCGCTTCGCCCGACGGCTGACAGCCGCTCCGGGGGCGCTCGCGGCGGCGGCCGCCTACCTGATCTGGCTCGACTTCATGGAAGGCGAAGGCGGACAGGCCCCGGTTTTCTTCAACCTGCCGATGATCGGGGCAGCCCTGCTCGTCGAGCGGATCATCCGGCGTCGCTCGGTGACGGCATTATCGGGGGCGCTGCCGATGCTCCTCGTCGGGGTGGCGATCCAGATCAAATATACCGCGCTGTTCGAGGGCGTTTTCTTCGGTTGTGCTCTGCTCTGGGCGGCGTGGCGCGAACGAAACGGGGCGGCGCGGATCGCGGCGCTGGCGGCAGGGTGGGTCGGCGTGGCCCTTTTGCCGACGAGCGCTGCGTATCTGGCTTATGTGGCGATCGGCCAGGGCGAGGCCTTCCTGTTTGCCAACTTCATCTCGATGTGGGGCAAGTTGCCCGACCCCGCGATCACGAACATTGTCGGGTTGTTGACCATCGCCTGCATCATCGGCCCGCTGCTCGCCTGCGCCGCGTTCGCGCCCGCGCCCGCGCCGACATCTGATCAAGAGGCGCTGAGCCGCAGGTTTGTCTTGCAGTGGCTCGTTGCCGCGATCCTCGGCATGCTCGCCATGCGCAGCTTCTCGACGCCGCAATATGCCATGCCAGTGATCGTCCCGGCGGTGCTTGCGGCGGCGCCGCTCCTGGGCAAAGCCGGGGTCGGCCAGCGGACCGGTTGGGCTGCGCTTGCGATCAGCTTCGCCATTTCGCAACTGGTCATCCACTCACTGCAGACGTTGAAGGGGGGCGCGACCGAAGCAGCGGTACTTGCGCGCGCGGCGACACCCACGCGAGGGTGCCTGTTCGTCTACGACGGCTATCCCGCGCTCTACCGGCTGACCCACAGCTGCCTGCTGTCGCGCTTCGTTTTCCCGGGCCACCTCAACATGACCAACGAGGGCAGCGCGGCGGCGCTCGGGGTCGATCCGAGCGTCGAGGTTCGCCGGATCATGGCATTGCGGCCTGAGACGGTGACGATGGACGATCCGCCCTTCGAGCGGGTCAATCGGAAGACCTATGCCATCATGCAGCGGGAGCTGGCGCGCCATTACCGTCGCTCGTTCGCGATGCGTACCGGCGACCGGCAGCGGCTGGTTTATCGGCGCATCGATGGCAGTCAGCCGCCTCCCTCATAGCCGGAATCTTGCCAATCTACTCAGGGCGCGCGCTAGCCGGGCTAAACCGTGACCCCGCCCGGAAGGGGACCAGCCTGGCCTTGAGAAAATGGTAACGAGCCTTCTGCGTCGCCTCGTCCACGGCGGCCGGATCGACCAAAGCTTCTAAGCAGCGGAGGAGCAGGGACCGCGAAAGTGCAGGAGGCCGAGACGTTCAAGCATGTCTCGGTTGGAGCAGTCGTCGTTCCTCACCTTTTGTGGGTAAACGACAAACATTCCGTGCCTGAGTCAGATTTGCGAAATCTGGATCAAGCCTCACGCAACCCGACATGTGAGAGAAAAAAAACTGGATGCCCCGCGAGGATTCGAACCTCGATTAACGGAGTCAGAGTCCGTAGTCTTACCATTAGACGACAGGGCAATCGCTAGAAGAGGCGCAGATAGGGGGGTGGGCGCTCGCCGTCAACGCCGCCGCGGCTGCGGTCATCGTCACGACCCCGCTACCGTGGACTTTGGCGATAACCCGGATTAAACGGGGAGCAGGTCAGCCGCGTTCCCGCGGTGCAGAGGTAAGTTTTCGTGATGGCGCAGGTTGACGCCACTTCCCTGCCGCCGATGAGCGGCGCCAGAGGGGCCCCACCGTCGATCGGCGGCGCGAAAGGGGCGCCGTCGCCCCCGGGGGGCCATGGCCAGCGCCACACCTATGGCGCGGTCGATCTGGGCACCAACAATTGCCGGCTGCTGATCGCCCGGCCCGACGGTGGGACGTTCACCGTGCTCGACGCCTTTTCGCGCGTGGTCCGGCTGGGCGAAGGCCTCGGCCAGACCGGGCGACTGTCACAGCCGGCGATGGATCGCGCCGTGATCGCGCTCGGGGTGTGCGCCGACAAATTGCGCCGGCGCAACGTCTCGCTGTCGCGCTCGGTCGCGACCGAAGCCTGCCGCCGCGCCAGCAACGGCCGCGAGTTCATCGAGCGAGTGCGGGTGGAGACCGGTCTCGCGCTCGACATCATCCCGCCGCAGGAGGAAGCCCGGCTGGCAGTCCTCGGCTGCCATAAACTCCTCGAGCCGGGCGACGGTCCGGCGCTGATCTTCGACATCGGCGGCGGATCGACCGAGCTGATTCTCGTCGAGCCGGGGGAGGTCTCGCCACGCATCCGCGCCTGGTGGAGCGCGCCGTGGGGTGTCGTATCGCTGACCGAAACCGAGGGACAGGCGGCCATCGAAGGCCCCGATCGGGTCGCCGCTTACGCCCGCATGCGGCAGCGCGTCTTTCGCAGCTTTGCCCGCTTTACCGAGATGCTACCCGAGAACCCGCAGGATATCCGCTTGCTCGGCACCAGCGGTACGGTGACCACGCTTGCCAGCGTCCACCTCGAACTTCCGAGCTATGACCGTCGCGCGGTTGATGGGCTTCAGGTCCCGATCGAGGCGATGCGGCGGATCAACCTGATGATCGCAGAGATGGACTTGGCGCAGCGGTCGGCGCTGCCGTGCATCGGCGCCGACCGCGCCGACATGGTCGTCGCCGGCTGCGCGATCCTCGACGCGATCCTCGACATCTGGCCGGCGGAAAAGCTCGGCATCGCCGACCGCGGTATCCGCGAAGGAATCCTGCGCGCCTTGATGGCGCGCGACGGTTACGTCCTGTGAGCAGGGGAGGCCAGGGTCCCCGCCAGCGCGTCAAGACCGCCCGCGGACGCAAGCAGAGTTCGATCCAGTGGCTCCAGCGGCAGCTCAACGACCCTTATGTCCGCCGTGCCCAAGCCGACGGCTACCGCAGCCGCGCGGCGTACAAGCTGCTCGAACTCGACGAACGTTTCTCCTTTCTCAAGGGGGTCAAGCGGGTGGTCGACCTGGGCATCGCGCCGGGCGGGTGGAGCCAGGTCGTTCGTCGCCGCGTGCCGGGCGCGGCGGTGGTCGGGATCGACCTGCTGCCGACCGATCCGATCGACGGGGTGATCATCCTCGAAATGGATTTCATGGACGAGGCGGCGCCCGAGACACTGCACGAGGCGCTGGGCGGGGAGGCCGACCTCGTCCTGTCGGACATGGCGGCCAACACCGTCGGGCACCCGCAGACCGACCATTTGCGAACGATGGGGCTGGTCGAGGCCGGGCTCGAGTTCGCCACGGAAATCCTGCGGCCGGGCGGCGCCTATGTCGCCAAGGTGCTGGCCGGCGGGGCCGACCATGGTCTCGTCGCGCAGCTCAAGCGCCATTTCACCACGGTCAAGCACGCCAAGCCGCCCGCCAGCCGCAAGGGTTCTTCTGAGTGGTACGTCGTCGCGCAGGGCTTCAAGGGTCGTGCCTCAGACGGCGCCAGTGACGACGAAGCCGAGGAATAAGGCCGAGGCGGCGATCATCACCGCGGTTGCGATCCAGCCGAGCGCCATTTGTCGTTTCGACACGATCAGCTTGCCCATCGCCCGAGGATTGCGCACGATCAGCATCATGACGACCATCAGCGGCCCCGCGAGGATCCCGTTGACGACCGCTGCCCAGTATAACGCGCGCGCCGGGTCGATGCCGATCTTGTCGAGCATCGCGCCGGCCAGCGTGGTCACCGCGATGGTCGCGTAGAATAATCGCGCATCGAGCGGCTTGGCGTCGAGACTGCCCGCCATCCCGGCCATCTCGGTGACGGCATAGGCGGCCGATCCGGCGAGCACCGGCACCGCCAGCAATCCGGTGCCGATGATCCCCGCCGCGAACATGGCGAAGGCGAATTGACCGGCGACGGGGCGCAGCGCCTCGGCGGCCTGCGACGACGTCGTGATGTCGCGCACGCCGCTCGCATGCAGGGTGGCGGCGGTGGCGAAGACGATGGCGAGTGAAACGAGCGTGCTGAACGCCATCCCGACCAGCGTGTCGATCCGGATGCGCTTCAGTTCGGGGCCGGCGGTCGAGGGGGTCAGACACAGCGGCTTGACGTGCCTGCGGTGCTGTTCCTCTATCTCCTGTCCCGCCTGCCAGAAGAACAGGTAGGGGCTGATCGTCGTCCCCAGAATGGCGACGAAGGCGGTCGCATAGGCGGCATTGAACTGGACTTCGGGCACGACCAGGGAGCGCAGCGCGTGGGGCCAGGGAACATGCGCCACCAGGACCACCGCGACATAGGTGAACAGTGAAAGAGTGGTCCATTTGAGGATCGAGGAATAGCGCGGGTAGCTCAGCGCGACTTCCAGAATGACGCAGATGATGCCGAAACCGAGCGTATAGACCGCGGGCGGGCCGCCGACGAGCAGCGCCAGCGCGGCGCCCATGGCACTGAGGTCCGCGCCGAGATTGACGATGTTGGCGACGAGCAGGAGCGACACCATCACCAGCAGCAGGCGGGGATAATGACGGCGCAGGTTGCGCGCGATACCCGCCCCGGTGACCCGCCCGATCTCGGCGGCGACCAGCTGGATGACGACCATCAGGGGAAAGCTGAGGACGAAGGTCCAGGCGAGGCCATAGCCGAACTGCGCGCCGACCTGGCTGTGCGTACCGATCCCGCTGGGGTCGTCGTCGGCGGCGCCGGTGATGAGGCCGGGGCCGAGCGCGCGGAGGATCGAGCGGAAGCCGGTTGGGGCCGCGTCGTCGGTAGGCTCGCCGCTCATGCCCAGCAGCGTCGCACGGCCGGGGTGAGCGAGCAATGGCGCTTTAGCTTCGCGCCCTCCTTGCATCATCGACCGCTTGCTTGAGCGCGTCGTAACCGACCGCCGCGTTGATCACCCGGTCGCCGATCACGAACAACGGTGTTCCCGTCGCACCAAGCTGGCCGGCGAGCTGAAAGTTGCGCTTGAGTTCGGCCTCATATTCCGGGACGTCCTGCGGGGCGCCGGGAAGGCCGAGCTTTGCGGCGATCGCCGCAATCGTCTCGGGGGTGGGCGCACCCTCGGCGTAGAGCGCGTCATGATAGGCGCCGAACTTGCCCGCCTTCGATGCCGCCAGCGCCACTCGAGCGGCGGCCACGCTGTTGGGCCCGAGGATCGGCAACTCGCGGAAGACGACGCGCAGGCCCTTGTCCTCGGCAAGCAGCCGTTCGACATCGGGCAGGCTCTTGCGGCAATATCCGCAGGCATAGTCGTAGAATTCGACCATCGTCACGTCGGGCTTGGCCGATCCCTTCCACGACGAGCCGAACGGCGTTTCGAGCGCGATGCGGTTGGCCGCGACGACGGGCGCATATTGGCGGTCCCGGAGCGCGGTCGACGCGTCGACCAGCATCTGCGGGTCGGCAAGCAGCGCCCGGCGGACCGTGTCAGGGCCGACCAGCCGTGGCGCAAACGCCATTCCCAGCAGGCCGGTCAGCAGCGCGCCGACGATGCCACCGACGATCGCCGGCCCCCACTTGCTCCCCACCTCGTTCATTTTTTCTTCTTCTTGTCCTTCTTCAGCGCAGTTTCGCTGACCATGGCGATGTCCTGCGCGCGAAGATAGTCGGGCGTGCCGGGCTTCAGACCATTCATCGCCAACCGGGCGCTGGCAAGGGCCAGCTTGTTGTCGCCCTCGAGGTTGTTGCGCTCGGCGGTGGCCAGCGCGGCGCGCGGCTCGTCCCCGTCATGGTCGTATACGATGCCAAGCTGGTACCAGGCGTCGGGATTGTCATTGTCGCGGGCGATGGCGGCGCGAAGCACCTGCTTGGCCTCGGCGAAGTTGGCCGGGTCCTCGGTCGCGACGAGCGCGTGCCCGAGCAGCGCGGCGATCATCGGCTTGTCGGGCGCTCGGGCGACGGCAAGGCGAAGCGGGGCAAGCGCGTCGCGTGGCTTGCCGCCTTCGAGCAGGATCTGGCCCTTGAGTTCGAGGAAATAGGGGTCGTTGGGCGCGGTCTTCAACAGCGCGTCGGCCTCGCGCGCGGCTTTGTCGGGATAGGCGCCCAGATGATAGGCGTAGGCGCGGGCATAATGCGCCGGCACGCTCTGGTCGCTTTCGGGATAAAGCACGATCGCGCGGCGTGGGTCGACATAACCGACGAGCTTGGCCTTGACGCGCTCGAAGCGCGCCTCGAGCAGCGGATCCATCGGCTTGTTCCATGCCGGATCCTTCTTGTAGATCTGCTCGAGCGCCTGGATGCGGTCGAGGTTGAGCGGGTGGGTGCTGGCGTAATCCTCTTTCTGCGCGATGCCGAGGCGATATTCCTGGCTCTGCAGCTTCTTGAAGAAGTCGAGCGTACCCTTGCCGCTGATCCCCGACTTGGTGAGGTAGCTGGCGCCGGCAAGGTCGGCCGAGGATTCCTGGGCGCGGCTGAACGAGAAGAAGTTGGTCTGGGCGACCTGTTGGCCGGCCGCCATGATGCCCATGCCGGCATCGCCCGCGCCCGCCGCCATCGCTGCCGCGCCGAGCAGCAGCGAGAGGAGGCTGATTTTGGTTGCCGCCGCGGCGCCGTCCTGGATACGTATCGAGTGGCCACCGGCGACGTGGCCGAGCTCATGGGCGATGACGCCCTGCAACTGGTTGACGTTGTCGGCGGCGGCAAGGAGGCCCGACTGGATGTAGACCGTCTGGCCGGTGGCGACGAAGGCGTTGATCTCGGGATCGTTGAGCAGCGCGATGTTGACCGACTTGGGATCGAGCTTCGCCGCCTCGATCATCGGCTTCGAGATATCCTTGAACAGCGCTTCGGTCTCGCTGTCGCGCAGCACTGCCTGGGCGAAGGCCGGCTGGGCGGCGGTAACGGCAAGCAGGATGCCGAGCACCATGGAACGCGCGCGGCGTGGAAGGCGACTGGTCATGGCGCCGTTTCGCGCGGTCGGCATGAACCGCCAATGAAAAAGGCGCGAGGTTGCCCCCGCGCCTTTTCCTGTTGTGACGCTGGCGCGCTTAGCCAAATGTGCGCGACCACCAGCCGCTGCGGCGCGGTTCGTCGCTGTCGGGCGCAGCGTCGGCGGCGTCGTTGCTGGCGACCGGCGCAGGTTCGGGCTTGGGCGCGGGCACGACCGCGGCGGGTTCGGACGGGGCGGCTTCGGGCTCGGCGAGCCCGACGACCGGCGCCTTCTTGGCGCGCGAACGGCGCTTGGGCTTGGGCGCTTCCTCCTCGGCGACCGCTTCGGCC
>JALYIX010000071.1 GCA_030775565.1 Pseudomonadota bacterium
GCCTCGACCAGTTGCTCGACCGCTTTCCGACCGTCAGACACCTCCTCGTCACCGACATCGGCCGCGACGGGATGCTGACCGGACCCAACCTGCCTTTGATCCAGGCAATCGTCGACTGGTATCCGGCGGTCGCGCTGCAGGCCTCGGGCGGGGTCGCCACGCTCGACGACCTCGCAACCCTCGCCCAGTCGGGCGCCGACGGGGCGATCGTCGGCAAGGCGCTGTGGGAAGGCCGCTTCACCGTCGCCGAGGCGCTCCGCGTGGAAGGTATGGCCGATGCCGACGGCTAGGATCATCCCCTGCCTCGACGTCGCCGACGGCCGCGTCGTTAAGGGCGTCAAGTTCCGCAATCACCGCGACGTCGGCGACATCGTCGACCTCGCGCTGCGCTATCGCGACGAGGGCGCCGACGAGCTGGTGTTCTACGACATCACCGCGTCGGCCGAGGGCCGCGGGGTCGACACCGCCTGGGTCCATCGCGTCGCCGCCGTGATCGACATTCCGTTCTGCGTCGCCGGCGGGATCCGGTCGCGCGACGAGGCGGCGCGGGTGCTCGAGCGCGGGGCGGACAAGATCTCGGTCAACTCGCCCGCGCTCGAACGCCCCGAACTGATCGCCGAACTCGCCGACGCGTTCGGGCGGCAGTGCGTCGTGGTCGGGATCGACAGCCTCGTTTCCGAGAGCGGCAAATGGATCGTCAAGCAGTACACCGGCAAGCCCGAAGCGACGATCGACGCCGGCCGCGAGACGGTGGAGTGGGCGGCGGAAGCGGTGCGCCTCGGCGCGGGCGAGATCGTTCTCAACTGCATCGACCGCGACGGGGTGCGCCAGGGCTATGACCTCGCCCAGACCGCCGCGATCTTGCCCCTCGGTGTCCCGGTCATTGCCTCGGGCGGCGCCGGCTCCGTCCAGCATTTCGCCGATGCGTTCGCCGCCGGGGTCAGCGGCGCGCTTGCCGCGAGCGTGTTCCACGACTGCCGGATCGCCATCCCCGACTTGAAAGCCCAGCTCGCCGCGATGGGCGTGGAGGTTCGCCTGTGAACGACTTCGATCCGGCAGCCTTTGATTCAGAGGGGCTCGACTGGGCCAAGATGGACGGCCTGCTCCCGGCGGTCGTCCAGGACGCCGCCTCGGGCGAAGTCCTGATGCTCGGCTACATGGACCGCGCCGCGCTGGACGCGACGCTTGGCGACAGGATGGTCACGTTCCACAGCCGCTCGGCGGGCAAGCTGTGGCGCAAGGGCGAGACCAGCGGCAACATCCTCGATCTGGTCGAAGTGCGGATGGATTGCGACCAGGACGCGCTGCTGGTGCTCGCCACCCCGAGAGGCCCGACCTGCCACACGGGGACGACCAGCTGCTTTGGCGACCATGGCGCGCCCGGGGTCGGCTTCGTCGGAGCGCTGGAACGGGTCATCCAGTCACGGGCCTCGGCTGATCCGGCGACGAGCTACACCGCCAAATTGCTCGCCGCGGGCGCGGCGCGGGCGGCGCAGAAGGTGGGCGAGGAGGGCGTCGAGACCGCGCTTGCTGGCCGCTGCGGGGATGATGCGGAGCTGGTCTCGGAGGCTTCGGACCTGGTCTATCATTTGACCGTACTGCTGAAGGCGCGCGGGCTGGCCTGGGCGGACATCGTCGGCGAGCTTGCCCGGCGCCACCGCTGAAATACCGGAAAATTGCCATTTTCCTTTTGTCGATCCGCGAATGTTCACGGTAATGAGCGTGTTTTGTGAAGATTGGCGTCGACGCGCCGGGTGGGTCCGTGGCGGGGCGAATCGACCCTTCCTGCATGACACAAGACCAGCGCTGTAGGACAGGCTTTTCGAAGCGCCTCACGCGCCGGCGAGGATCTCCACCGCCGCATCGAACAGCGGCTTGCACGCCGCCGCGAGGATGTCGCCGCCGCTCATGTCATCGCCGCCCCGCCAGTTGCCGATGACCCCGCCCGCGCCGCGCACGACCGGGACCAGTGCCTGCCAGTCGTGGGGCTTGAGGCCGGTTTCGGCGACGAGGTCGAGCGTTCCCGCAGCGAGGCGGGCGTAGGCGTAGCCGTCGAGCCCGAAGCGGGTCAGGCGGACGGCTTTCCGGAGGCGCTCGAAGCGGGGCGCGGCGGCAGCGTCGAACAGATAAGGGTCGGTGGTCGACAGGCGGGCTTTAGCGAGGCTGGTGACGCCGCTGGTGCGAAGCGGGCGCGCGCCGGCGGGGTCGAGCATGAGCGCGTGGCGGCCGTCGCCGACGACCAGCTCGCCGACCCGCGGCGCGTCGATCATTCCCGCGACCGGAATCCCGTCCTCGACCAGCGCGACCAGCACGGTCCAGCACGGCAGCCCGCACACCAATTGCCGCGTCCCGTCTATCGGATCGAGGCTCCACACCCGCTTCGCCTCGGGGCGGTCGGCGCCATATTCCTCGCCGACGATCCCGTCATATGGAAAACGCGCCCCGATCATCGATCGAAGCGCGCGTTCCACCGAGCGGTCGGCCTCGGTCACCGGATCGTAGGGAACCACTCCCACGCTCTTGTCGAGAGGGTCGAGACCCCGTCCGATCGCTTCGTCGATGGTGCTTCGGGCAACCGCCGAAAGCTGGGCGAAGAAATCGAACAGGGTCTCCATGCTCAGTAGTTGTAGGCGCGTTCTCCGTGATCGGACAGGTCCAAACCTTCGCGCTCTTCGTCTTCGGAGAGGCGCAGGCCGATGGTCTTGTCGATGATGAAGTAGAGGATCGCCGAGCCGATGCCCGACCACAGCAGGGTGATCGCGACCGCCTGGAACTGGACCCACAGCTGGTGCGCGATCGAATAGGCTTCGGGCGTGACCGCAACCGCCGGGAAGACGGTATAGTCGAAATAGCCCTGGCCACCGAGGCTCGGCGCGGCGACGATGCCGGTGCCCAGCGCGCCGACGATGCCGCCGACGCAGTGGACCCCGAACACGTCGAGCGTGTCGTCATATTTGAACTTGTTCTTCACCGTGGTGACGAAGAACCAGCAGATCGGCGACACGACGAAGCCGAGGAGGATCGAGGTGATCGGGGTGGCGAAGCCGCTCGCCGGGGTGATCGCGACGAGGCCGGCGACGGCCCCCGTGGCGGCGCCGAGCATCGACGGCTTGCCATGGGTGACCCGCTCGACCAGCGCCCAGCTGACCGCCGCCGCGGCCGTCGCGACGAAGGTGTTGATGAACGCCAGCGCGGCAACGCCATTGGCCTCGAGGTTGGAGCCGGCGTTGAAGCCGAACCAGCCGACCCACAGCAGCGAGGCGCCGATCATGGTCATGGTCAGCGAGTGCGGCGGGGTGGCGTCGCGGCCATAGCCGACGCGCTTGCCGACCATGATGCAGCCGACGAGCCCGGCGATCCCGGCGTTGATGTGGACGACCGTGCCGCCGGCGAAGTCGAGCGCACCCTTGCCCCACAGATAGCCGCCGTCGAGCGGGGTCGCGGGGATGAAGTCGGGGCCGGCGAAATACCACACCATGTGCGCGATCGGGAAATAGACGATCGTCATCCACGCGACCACGAACACCATCACCGCCGAGAATTTCATCCGCTCGGCGAACGCCCCGACGATGAGCGCCGGGGTGATGCAGGCGAAGGTCATCTGGAAGATGACATAGGCATATTCGGGCAGATAGACATTGTTCGAGAAGGTCGCGGCATAGGTCGAGGCGGTGACCCCCGCGAGGAACGCCTTCGACAGGCCGCCGACCAGCGAATAGCCGCCGGTGATGGCGTAGCCGGTGCCGCTGGTGAAGGCCATCGAATAGCCCCAGCAGACCCACACCAGCGCCGCGACGCTGACGATCATGAACACCTGCATGAGGATCGAAAGCATGTTCTTGGTGCGGACTAGGCCGCCGTAGAACAGCGCCAGCGCCGGGACCGACATCATCAGCACGAGTGCCGAGGAGATCAGCATCCAGGTGGTGTCGCCCTTGTTGACCATGGTGGCCATCTGTTCGGCGGTCGGGGCCTTGATCGGGCCGGCCGCGGCCGCCGCCTGGGCCAGCGCCGGGCCCGAGGCCAGTGCCCCGATCACCGCCGCAGCGAATGTGTGTCGCCAAGCAAGCTTCATCGAATCCCCCTAAATATTGTGCGGTGCAGCAGAAGGCTCCGAAGGGTTCGCGTCAACCGTTGGGATACAATTTGGCGGGTGAAATGTTGACGCTCTCTCGGCGAAAGGGTCGCGCCGGCCGGAATCGAGCCGCGGCGACTGGCGACTTTCCCCCCGCCCGGTTTCGCCTATGAGAAGCGGATGAGCGACCTGATTCCAGTGCCCGAGGCGCGTATCCGCCCGGTGATCCTGTCGGGCGGCGCAGGCACCCGGCTGTGGCCGCTGTCGACGACCGACCGGCCCAAGCAATTCCTTCCGCTGGTCGGGCCGACCTCGCTGCTTGCCCAGACGTTCGAACGGACGCGCGATCCGGTGCTGTTTTCGCCGCCGCTGGTGATTTGCGGCGAACGGCACCTCGACCAGGTCCGGGCCACCGCCGCCGACGCCGGGACCGACGAGGTCCGGCTGATTGCCGAGCCGGCGGCGCGCAACACCGCCGCGGCGGTCGCGCTGGCGGTCCTGAGCGCGCGCCACGACGAGGAACTGCTGCTGATCCTGCCGAGCGATCATCATATCGCCAACCCCGCCGGCTTCCGCGCAACGGTCGACGCCGCCCGGGCCGGCGCCGCCGCGGGGCTGATCGTGACGTTCGGAATGAGGCCGACGCGGGTCGAGACCGGTTTTGGCTATGTCGAAAGCGGGCCCGCCGTCGCCGGGCTCGTCCGCCGCGCGGTGCGCTTCGTCGAGAAACCCGATGCGGCGACCGCCCGGGCGATGATCGAGAGCGGCGATTATCTGTGGAACGGGGGCATTTTCCTCGCCACCGCGGCGACCTTCCGCGCCGGCTTCGAGGCGCATAGCCCGGACATTCTGGCGGCGGTCGGCGCCTCGCTCGGGGCGAGCGCGGGCGACCAGATGGTGCCCGACCGCGCCGCCTTCGAGCAAGTCCGCGCGGTGGCGTTCGACCATGCCGTGATGGAGAAATTCGACCGGATCGGCGTCATCCCGTCGGACTTCGGCTGGTCCGACGTCGGCAGCTGGCTGGCGGCGTTCGAGCATGCCGCGCGCGATGCCGAGGGCAATTCGGTCGAGGCCGGCTCGACCGTCCTGTCGGGCACCGGCAATTTGCTGCGCTCGACCGGGCCGCGGCTGATCGCGCTCGGGGTCGAGGGGCTGATGCTGCTTGCCACCGACGAGGTGGTGCTGGTCGCGCCGCTCAGCGAGGCGCAGCGCGTCCGCGAGGCCGCCGCCTGGTTCGCGGCCAATCCCGCGTCCTGAGGTCGACGGCTATTTCTTGACCCGCCAGGTGACGACCGACGAGGCGGCATAATTCCACACGACGCCGACGGCGACTCCGGCGAGGCCGGCGAGCCACCAGATCCCTTCGAGCCGATAGACGATCGCGCCGACCCCGACGTTGCCGATCGCGCCGATCATGCCGACCAGATAGAAGCTGATCAGGCCGCGCCAGAGCATTGCCCCGCGCAGCCGCATGTCGCGGAAGGTCAAGCTGTTGTTGAGAAAGAAGTTGCCGGTCATCGCGACCACGACGGCGATGCTCTGGGCGACGTGGAAGGCGAACCCGGCGGCGATCCCGCTGCCCAGCACGGCGAGGTGGACCAGAAGCCCGAGCGAGCCGACCATGGCGAACATGAGGAAGCGGATCGGCAGGAAATTGCCGAACAATTTCTCGAGCAGCAGGATCGCGAATTCCTGCGCCACGCGCGCATCGAACTTGGACTCGCCATGGATGCGATTGCGGAAGGTGTAGGGGATTTCGGCGATGTCGAGCCGGGTCGGCGACGAGGCGACGAGGTCCATCAGGATCTTGAAGCCGATCGAGGAGAGATGCGGCATCGCGGCGACCATCGCTTCGCGGCGGATGGTGAAGAAGCCGCTCATCGGATCGCTCATCTCGGCCTTGAGCAGGCGCCGCGACAGGGCGGTCGCGAACCGGCTCATCTTTTCGCGCGAGGCGTCCCAGTCGCCGGTCGAGCCGCCCTCGACATAGCGCGTGCCGACGGCGAGGTCCTTGCCCCCCTCGGCGACGGCGCGATACATCTGTGGCAGGACCGCCTCGTCGTGCTGCATGTCGCCGTCGATCACTGCAAGCACCGGGGCGCCGCTCGCCAGCATCCCCTCGATCACCGCCGACGACAGGCCGCGCCGGCCGATCCGCTCGACGATGCGGACCCTCGGGTCGCGCGCGGCGGCCTGCCGCGCGACCGCCGAGGTGCCGTCGGGCGAATTGTCGTCGACGATGATCGCTTCCCACACGATCCCGGCAAGCGCGGTATCGATCCGTTCGATCAACGGCGCGATATTCGCCGCCTCGTTGAGGACCGGGATGATCACGCCGAGCTGCAGCGGGGTTTCGGGCGAAGGGAGGAGGCGGGTCATCGCACCGGCATCAACAGGGTGCGTCCGCTCGCGTCAACGAAAACCGGATGCATTGCGGCGGCGAGGCGCAGCAAGACCGGGTCGGAGGCACGATCAGGATTGCCCGGCGGCGGGTCCGCGTTGACCTGGGTGGCGGCGAAGCGATGTCCCGCCAGCGCGCGGTCAAGCGCGCCCGCGTCACCCGTTTCGCGCACGGTCTGGCTGTACAGGAAAAAATCAATTCCGAACGGCTGGCCCGCCCAGAAACACAGCGCCTGCGTCTCGCAGGCGACGTCACCGCGGACGGCGGAAAGATGATCCTCCATCGCTTGCCAGGCCGCATGGCGAGCGGGGAATTTTCGCACTTCGCCAAGTTCAAGCGCGAAGCCGGCGACGAACAGCGCTGCGAGGGCGACTTCCGCCAGCCGCCGGTCGAGCGTCACCATTCGACGATGATCGAACGCCAGCGCCGCGCTCAGGCACAGCGCAATCGCAGCTTCGAAATGCGCGTTGAAATGGACGCCCGCGCCGCCGCGCTCAACGACGCCGAGCGGCACGGTGACGAGCACCGCGAGCCGGATCAGGTCCCTGCGCGGGTCACTCGAGCCTCGCCGCAGCGCTGGCCATGACCACCACAGCAGGACCGCCATTACGAGCACTGCTCCACCGGCGCGGTGGACGATGCGGTCGAGCGAATAGATCCGGGCCGTGCCAAGCAGATCGGCAAGGAAGGCCGGTCCGAACACGAGGTGTCCGGCGAGGAGCGCCCCTGCCCCACCGATCACCCCGCAGGCGATCCACCACGCACAAGCCCGGCGATGATGCCAACCGAGCCAGAGCGTTACCGCGATCGGCCAGCCAATCAGGTTCTGCTTGCACAGTCCGCCAAGTATCATCAGCAGCGCGGCCAAGATGATGGGGCCCGAACCCGGCGTCTTTGCCGCGTCCTTCGGCACGAGCACAAGAACGCCGCTCATCACTAGCGAATGGCCCAGCCATTGCGGATCATCAAGTGCAAGATAGTCTCGCAGGACCGTCGCGTTGAGGGCCAGGAACAGCAGCGCCCCGATCCGAGGAATTGGCGTGCGCGCGCCCAGCCGGCGGAGGATCGCAAACAGCAGTAGCGCGACGCCGATCACCGACAGCAGCGCGACAATTCGCCCTGCGACGATCGGGTCGCCGATCACCCGACCCGCCGCGCCCACGATGAAGAAAGACAAGGGCGGGTAATTATTGCCGATAAGCGATTCGGGCGGCGGATAGAGCGGGCCAGCGCCCATCGCACGCACCGCCTGGTAGGCGTTCCAGCCCTCGTTGGGGTCGTTGCTGAAGTGGATCGGCAGCAGCCATAACCGGCTTGCCGCGGCGGCGACAATCAACCCCATGAAGAGTGCGAACAATCGCTTGCGCAATTGGCTCGCCTGGTCGGGCGGTGGAGGCGGCGAACGGAACATGACTTGGCGAATGCCCGTAGGTCCGCCACAGGAGAAGGTCGAGACCCCGGTGAACTTCCCTCGACAAGGACGTCGCAGCATGGCCCTAGCAAGGCGAACGGCCGCAGGACGGGGCACAGCGTCGTGCGGCGTCCGTGCGAGCGCGCAAGCCGAAGCGCACGACGGGCGCATGGCAGCGCGCCGCTGATGCCGCGGCGGTGCGATCTTTGGCGGATCGGGATCGTCCGTGCGCCGATCGAAGCGATCGCCCGTGCCGGGTCGCTCGAGCCGTTCGCGATCGACTGGCTCGAGGAACCGGCCGATTTCCGCTTCCGCGCCGACCCGTTCGCGCTTCGCCGGGGGGGCGTGCTGCACCTGTTCGCCGAAGCTTATGATTATCGCGATCGTCACGGCCGGATCGTGCACCTGGCGATCGACGCACTGGGCCGCGCCGCGCCGCCGCAAGTGGCGCTTGCCGAGCAGTGGCACCTTTCCTATCCGCAGCTCATCGACGACGGCGGGGCGTTGTTCATGCTTCCCGAAGCGTCGAAGGGCGGCGGCCTGACCTTGTATCGGGCGACCGATTTCCCGCTCGGTTGGGAAGCCGTCACCGACATCGTGCTCGACGTCGTCCCGGTCGACGCGACGCCGTTTCGACACGACGGCCGCTGGTGGCTCGCCTATGCCTCGGGGACGGACCGGCGCTCGTCGATGGCGACGCTTCACCTCGCCGTTGCCGACCGTTTGCAGGGACCATGGCGCGCGCATCCGGGAAACCCGGTGCGGGTCGATCGCGGTGGGGCGCGGCCGGGGGGAACCCCTTTCCTGCTCGACGGACAGCTCGTCATTCCGGTCCAGGACAATCGCGCGACCTATGGCGGCGCGATCCGCCTGCTCAAGATCGACCGGCTGACCGACCACCACTTCGAGGCCAGCCTTGGACCCCGCCTCGTTCCGCCGGCCAGCGCAGGCCGCTACAGCGCGGGGCTGCACACGCTCAGCGCCGGCGGCGACGTGACGC
>JALYIX010000072.1 GCA_030775565.1 Pseudomonadota bacterium
ATGTTGGCCGAGAAGCTCGATTGCGCCGGGGTGTGGCGCCACAGCTGGTTGAGCACGACCTCGGGGCTGGCATCGCGCTTGAGTTCGAGCACGATCCGCACGCCGAGCCGGTTGGATTCGTCGCGGATGTCCGAGACGCCCTCGATCCGCTTGTCCTTGGCGGCTTCGGCGATCTTCTCGACCAGGCCGTTCTTGCCGACCTGGTAGGGGATTTCGGTGAGCACGATCGACTGCCGTTCGCCGCGTCCCGTCTCGACATGATGGCGCGATCGCTGGAGGATCGAGCCCCGCCCGCTGGTGTAGGCCGAACGGATGCCGGCGGTGCCCAGGATAATCGAACCGGTCGGGAAATCGGGTCCCTTGACGTGCTCCATCAGCCCTTCGGTCGTAATCGCCGGATCGGCGATGAACGCGCGGCACGCGGCAAGCACTTCGCCCAGATTGTGCGGCGGGATGTTGGTCGCCATGCCGACCGCGATCCCGCCGGCGCCGTTGACCAGCAGGTTGGGGAAGCGCGCCGGCAAGACCTGCGGCTCGCGCTCGCTGGCGTCATAGTTCGGCGTGAAGTCGACCGTGTCCTTGTCGATGTCGCCGAGCAGGAAGTTGGCGACCTTGGCCAGCCGCGCCTCGGTGTAGCGCATCGCGGCGGGGGGATCGGGGTCCATCGAGCCGAAATTGCCCTGGCCGTCGATCAGCGGCACGCGCATCGACCAGTCCTGGGTCATCCGGGCGAGGGCATCGTAGATCGCGCTGTCGCCGTGCGGGTGATATTTACCCATGACGTCACCGACGATGCGGCTCGACTTGCGGTACGGCCGCCCGGCGACATAGCCCGCTTCCTGGCAGGCATAGAGGATGCGGCGGTGGACGGGCTTCAGGCCGTCGCGGACGTCGGGCAGCGCGCGGCTGACGATCACGCTCATCGCATAATCGAGATAGCTGGTCTTCATCTCGTCGACGATCGAGATGGGAAGGATATCGCTGGTGTCGGCTTGCCGCGGGGTCGTGGCCAAGGTTTTCGGTCCTGTCGTGACGATGTTTTACGAGGGGAATCGGCGAGCGCCGTCCCGTGGTTTCACCCTAGGGGAAGGGCAGCGCGAACGCCACCCCACGCGCTCGCGTGTACGCGCGCGACCCGTTCGTCATCCACAAGCCGGCGATGAGGGGTCCTTGGAGGGTCGGCTAGTGACCAAGGCAGCCCAGGGGAGGGTGCGCCGTCGCGGCAAAATGCGACGGTTACTTGACGAACAGGGGCACCGTCGGGGTCGAGCCTTGCGCGTCGAAGCGCCACCCGTCGCGGTCGAAGGCTTCGAGCCCGGCAGGCCGGTCGATCCGCTCGTCGCACACGAACCGCGCCAGCGCGCCGCGCGCGACCTTGGCGGTGAAGCTCTGGAACTGCAGCCCCTTGGCGGTGCGCACTCGAAAGTCGGGCGCGACCACTGCGACTTTCTTGGGCACGAACGGCCCGACCACTGCATAATATTCGCGACTAGCGAGGTTGAGGATCGTGCCCGAGCCCTCCTCCGCCAAGTCGGCAAGCAGCGATCGCGCGACCTTGCGACCCCAATGATCGACCAGTTTTCCGCCCTTGGGAGCCCAGCCGGTACCCATTTCCAGCCGGTACGGGCGGACGGCGTCGAGCGGTCGAAGCACGCCGTATAGCCCCGACAGGATGCGCAGATGGTCCTGCGCATAGGCGATCACGTCGGGTTCGGCGGAGACGGCGTCGAACCCACGATACACGTCGCCCGCGAACATCCGGATCGCGGGACGCGGCTCGGCCTTCGCGAACGTTTTGAAGCGCTTGGCGTTGAGATCTGCCAGTCCGTCCGAAATATGCATGAGCGCCGCCAGGTCGGCGGGCTTGAGCTTTGCCGCGGCGCGCGCAATGCGCCGCGCGTCGCTTGCAAAACGGGCTTCGGTCGGTGCGTCGGTGACGGGCGAGACGAGGTCGAGCGTCTTCGCCGGGGAGAGCAGGGTGATCATGGCCGCCGCTCGCTAGCTGCTCGTTCCCATCGGGTCAAAGCGCCATGCGTAAGCCACTGGTTCAATTGGCATTCAGTCAGTCCCTGCAATCGCGCTTTGCGTCAAGCGGATTGCGGACTATTCCGCGCCGGTGCAAATTCGCCGTCGAAGCGGCCGTCAACAGGAGAGACTTATGAAACGCATCAGCATTGCACTCGGCGCGGCGCTCGCGCTGGCCGTGGCCACGCCCGGCGCAGCCCAGGCCCCCGCCGCCCAGCCAGCGCAGAAGCAGCTCAAGCTGTCTCCCCAGGCCGGCAAGGCGATCATGGCGTTGCAGACCGCGGTTCAGGCCAAGAACAGCGCCGCAATCCCGGGCCTCGTCGTTGCGGCGCAGGCCGTCGCCAAGGTCCCCGACGATCGCACCGCGATCGCCACGCTCCAGCTCCAGGCGGCGATCGACAGCAAGGACCCCGCCGCCCTCGTCGCCGCGGCCGACGCAATGCGCGCCCTGGGTGGTGGCATCAGCAATGCCACTCTGGCGAACATCTATATCAATGCCGGCCAGACCTTTGCCAACGCCAACCAGATGGCGCCGGCGACCGCCGCCCTCGACAAGGCCCTGTCGGTCGATCCGAGCAACATCGACGTGCTGCTGCTGAAGTCCGACCTGCTCTACAAGCAGAAGCAGAGCGCAGCGAGCCTCGACGCGCTGAGCCAGGCGATCGCGCGCAAGAAGGCGTCGGGCGCGGCAGTGCCCGAGAGCTGGCTGCAGGCGGGCGTCGCGCGCGCCTATGACGCCAAGCTGCCGATCGCTTATGACCTGGCACGGCAGTGGGCTTCGGCTTACCCGACCCAGAGCCACTGGCGCGATGCGATCAACATCTATCGCAACATGTCCGGCGCCGACCGGATTGGCCTGATCGACATGTTCCGCTTGGCGCGCGTGACCAAGGCGCTTGGCGGCGAAAGCGACTATCTGCCGTTCGCCGAGGCACTGACCGCGCGCGGCTATCCGGGCGAAGCGGTCGCCGTCCTCCAGGAAGGTGGCGCCGCCAGCTCGATCAGCCTGCAATCGGCCAATATCATTCGTCCGTTCGCGCTCGCCAAGGGCAAGTCGATCGGCGATCGCGCGGCCGCGACCGCCGCCATCAAGACCGCGCTTGCCGCACCGTCGGCCACGGTGACGATGGCGGCGGGCGACCGGCTCCTCGGTTATGGCGAATTCGCCCAGGCGGCGACGCTGTATCGCGCGGCGCTGGCCAAGAGTGGTGCGGACACCAACCTCGTCAACCTGCATCTGGGCGAGGCGCTGGCGCAGTCTGGTGACAAGGCCGGCGCGATCGCTGCCCTCCAGGCGGTCGGTGGCGCGCAGGCCGAGGTCGGCAAATATTGGCTGGCCTGGGTCAACAGCCGCGCCTGATTGACCGGATCACGTTGAAAAGGGGGCATCGGCGCAACGCCGGTGCCCTTTTTTCGTTGTGCCTGCTCGACTTAGCCACTGTCCCGATCCGGGATGGTTAATGACCTGTCCCTGTTACTCCCGACTTCCAGGCCTCAAGTCTGGCGCGCCCGCAGCCGACATGAGGCGAATAGCGTAAACCCCGTGAAGTTCGATGACCGCCTTGCCACGATCCTCGGCCTGATCCCCAGCGGGCCGCACGAGTGCGCCGTGCGCTGGCGGCAACTGGTCGATCTCGTCGCGCGCGCCGGTCCCGAGGCGCATGGTGAAGCCATTGCTCGGGCCATTGCGGAGATTCGCGACGGGCGGGACC
>JALYIX010000073.1 GCA_030775565.1 Pseudomonadota bacterium
GATCGGGGCACCGGAAGGTTCCTCACAACCCGCGCTACATGGACGAGTGCGACTTTACGCTTCTGATGCAGTGGCAATCGAATTCGGACCGCGTCATCAGCGGCAAGGCGCGAGATGTGATCAGTAAGCTTGTCGAAGCCAACGACCAGTCGCCAGATGGCCGCCGGTCGGTCGTGTAGCGCGACAATCAGGCTGAGAAGCGCGTCAAACAGGATGAGAACTGATTGTCGCGGCGCGACACCGATGGCGGGTCCATTTGTCGCTGGCAAGATTTATGTGAGGGTCTGATTGTCGCTGAGCGTCGATTGCTCGACCGTCTTGATTGTCGCGTAGGTTGGCGGTCGCCCCGCACCGGTGTGTCGCTGGACGGCGGTGCGGCGCCGGTAGCTCTCGACGTTCATCTCGAAGATAGTGGCGTGGTGGACGAGACGATCGACCGCGGCGAGGGTCATGGCGGGATCGGGGAAGATCCGGTTCCATTCGCCGAACGGCTGGTTGGCGGTGATGAGCATCGAGCGTTGCTCGTAGCGCGCGCTGATGAGTTCGAAGAGGACCGATGTCTCGGCTTGATCCTTGGTGACGTAGGCTATGTCGTCGAGGATCAGCAGATGATATTTATCGAGCCTGGCGATGGCGGCCTCCAGCGTCAGCTCGCGTCGTGCAACCTGGAGGCGCTGGACGAGATCGGAGGTCCGGGTGAACAGCACGCGCCAGCCATTCTCGATGAGTGCGAGACCGATCGCGGCGGCGAGGTGACTCTTGCCGCCGCCCGGCGGGCCGAACAGGATGAGGTTGGCGCCCTGTTCGAGCCAACCGTCGCCGGCGCAGATCGCCATGACCTGCGCACGCGAGATCATCGGCACGGCATCGAACGCGAAGCTGTCGAGCGTCTTTCCCGGCGGCAGCTTCGCTTCGCCGAGGTGACGCTCGATCCGTCGTCGGTCGCGTTCGGCGATCTCATGCTCGGCGAGTGCTGCCAGGAAGCGAGCGGCGGGCCAGCCTTCCTTGTCCGAGCGCGCGGCCATATCGGGCCAGGTCTGTTTGATCCCGGGCAGCCGCAGGTCGTTGAGGATGAGGGTCAGACGCTGCGCGTCGATCGGTTGGGTCATGCTGGTCATGCCGCCACTGCGTTCAACAGGATATCGTACGCACTGAGCGGTGCCAGCGTGACGACGACCTCGGGGAGTGTCGCAGGATCGGGCGCGAAGCGTCGGCGTAATACTGCAAGATCAGGCAACCGACCGGCATCGAGATCGGTCGCCAGTACGTCGGCAAGGTCAGCCTCACAGGCCCGCTCGTGCGCGAGCGCAAGCAACTCGACCATCGTGCGACATGCGATACGGTCCGGCATCTGGTCGAGGAGACGATCGAACATCCGCCGATACGCCTCGCGCGGGAACAGCTGCTCGCGGTAGACGATGCCGATGAGCGCCATCGGCTTGCGGCGGAGCGAGTGGATCACATGGCGATAATCGACCACATGGCCATGCTTGCCATTGCCGGCTGATCGCCCGCGCAGGAGCGTCATGAGCATCGTCGCGCCCAGGAACACGTCGAGGCGATCATCGTAGAGCCGCACACGCAGGCGGTGGCCGATCAGCCGCGAGGGCACGGTGTAGAACACCTTGCGAAGCGTGAAGCCGCTGCTCGAGGTGACCGTGACGATCACCTCCTCGTAATCGCTGGTCCGCCAGTCGGGCAGCGGCTGGAGATGGGCATGCTCGGCATCGATGCGCGCTGCCACCCGGCGGTTCTTGGCGGCGATCACTTCGTCGATGAAGTGGCGATAGGCGGCAAGATCGTCGAACGCGGCACTGCCGCGCATCAGCAGCGCGTCGCGGATCGCCTTCTTGAGATGTCCGTGCGCGCTCTCGACGGATCCGTTCTCGTGCGCGACGCCGCGGTTGTTGCGGCTCGGCGTCATGCCGTAATGCTCGCACAGCGCATCGTAGCGACGGGTCAGATCGGACCTGGCGTCGGCGTCGAGGTTGCGGAACGCGGCCGACAGACTGTCGGTGCGATGATCGAGCGGGCTGCCGCCGAGCGCCCACAGAGCGTTCTGCAGCCCTTGGGCAAGTGCGACATAGCTCTCGCCGCCGAGGATCACATGGGCATGCTCGAACCCCGACCAGACGAGACGGAAGTGATAGAGCCGGTGATCGAGCGGAACGCCGGCAACGATGACGGCGAGATCGGCCATATCGGTGAAGTCCGACAGCCCCATCCGGCCAGGCTCATGGTTCTGGCGGAAGATAACCTCCTGCTCCTCGCCGTGCAGCGCCCGCCAGTCGCGGATACGCCGCTCCAGCGTTCGGCGGACCCCGGTGCCGAGATCGGGATGGCGGCGCAGCATCTCCTCGAACACCGCAACCGAACGCAGGCCCGGCGCTTCGCGCAGCAGCGGCACGACCTCTGCGTCAAAGATATCGGCCAAGGGGTCAGGCCGACGCCGTCCCCGAACACCCGCCTTCTGCGATGGTAGTTGCGGATCGTGCCCGAGCCGATATCCGGTCGCCGTGCTGAAACCGGCCTTGGCGGCCGCTACCGCGACGCCGTCAGTGTGTCGGAACTTCATATATAGCCTCATCTGATGATCGTTGATGTGGCGACCGGGCATCTGCGGCTTCCTCTGCAAGCGAGGAAGTTGGGATACCCGACCGACCGTGATCATCAGCGGCAACGCCCCGTCAGGAACGCGCCATCGCGAGGGGCTACGTCGGCTCCGGGCTACGCCCTGCGCCGCCGCACCCCCTCGCGATCCTCATCCTGTTTGACGGCGCGTTCTCATCCTGATCGCCGCGCCGCAATCAACCGCGGTCACCCGCAGCAACCCGCCGACGCTGGTGTCATGAGTTGGCTGGGGCCGGCGCGGGCGGGTTTGGTCCGAACGAAACAGACTCGAGCGAAGCAGGCGAACAATAATCGTGAGCCCGGGCTTGTTGACGGAGCCACCAGTCCACTGGACTGCAACAGGGGCGCCTTGATCACCGCGGCTGGCTTGCTGACCGTGCTCCCGACCTCCCCTTGCCCATCAGACCATTCCCATTCACTCTCTTCGGGCGGCGAGCCAGGCCGCTCGACAGGGGATTTGCAGCCATGACCACTGAACTCAACGTCCTCGCCTGGGGCTGCCTCCTCGCCTTGGTGCACATTCTCGCCGCAGCCCACGTCAGGACCCGCCAGTACGGCACCAAGTGGAACATGGGCGCGCGCGACGAGGATCTGCCCCCGCCGACGCCCCTCGTCGGTCGCCTCACCCGCGCTCAAGCCAATTTTTTCGAAACCTTCCCGATCGCGATTGCCGCGATCCTGATCATCCACGCGGCCCATCTCGAGACCCGCTGGACCGCGCTCGGCGCCCTCGTCTGGCTGGCCGCCCGCGCGATCTATCTCCCGCTTTACACCTGGGGGGTGCCAGTGGTCCGCAGTCTGGCGTTCACGGCGAGCCTCGTCGGACTCGCCATGATACTTTGGCCCACCCATTGACGTTCGTCTCAGCGCTTCCGTTTCGCTACCGACCGGCACCCGAGAGGTTGCTTCGCTAGGCGTACAAATGGTCAGCGAGGCATCCGGCCAAACCCTAGCGCACACCACAAACGGGTTTGCCGGGCGGGGTGCGGGTCGTTCGGACCGACCGCACCAGCCTCATTGCAAAGGGCCCCGCCGTTCCCGGCGAAGCCCCCTGCAGTCCTATCAGTCAGCCCGGCGCTTAGCCGCGCTCGCCCTTCGATGGCGGCGGCGGTGGCGGCGGCGGGGGCGGGGGCGGCGCTATGACCGGGCAGCTCGCGGCAACCTCGATCACCGAACCGTCGGCGCAGGTCTGCGTCGCGGGCGGCGGTGCGGGCGGTGCCACATAGGGCACCTCGGTCCGCGGCCCCGGCGAGAACTTGGCGCGAAGTGTCAGGCCATAAGTGCGCGGCTCGCCAAGGAATGCGGAGAACAGTGAGGTCGCTCGATCGTAGAAGCCGCGCGCCGAGCCCTGCTCAACGCCGCGATAGGTGCCCGACCCCTGCAGCGGTGAGGAGAACGCGACTTGGTAATAGTTCTTCTGGAATAGGTTCTGGCCCCACAGTTCGACCGACCACATGTCGCGCGGTCCGCGGATACCGACACGTCCGTTGACCGTGTTGAATCCGCGCTGAATCTTCTCGAGGTTCAAATCCGAGCCGGTATTGAATTCGCTCATATGGCGCGCATCAACATAGAACAGCGCGCGAAGGCCGCTATCGCCGATCGCCGGGGTCCAACCCGCTGACACCGTGCCGGTAAACTCGTCCGAGTTCGAAAGCTGGCGGTTCGGAAGCTGGAACAGAACGTTCGACAGCGGTCGGCCGAACTCACCGACGAGGTTGCGCGCATATCTGGTAACTACGTAGGTCGCGCCGAGATTGAGCGTCACGTCGCGCGCCGGGCGGGTGAAAACTTCCGTTTCAAGCCCGGTTGAGATCACGCCCGGCTTAAGCTTGCCCGTGCACGCGCCGGTCGCCGGGTTATTGTCGGTGTCCGCGCCCCCGAGATCATTGGCGCAGGCGTTGACATTCTCGACCTGAAAACTGACGCCATTGAAGGTATTCAGCTGGAAGTTTCTGAACTTCTCCTGGAATGCGGCAATGTTGATGTCGATCCCGTGGCCATTATATTTCAGGCCGAACTCAACTGAATTGTTGGTCTCAGGCTCGAACTCGAGATCGCGAAGGGAGGCCAGGCTGTTGACCCCGCCGACCGCACCGGCAGCAACGGTGCGGGTCAGCGCCGAGCGGTCGAGGTTGAACCCGCCCGCCTTGTAGCCCCGGGAATAGCTCGCATAGACCAGTGTTTCGGGGGTCATCTTCCAACTGAGCACGCCGGTGCCCGATACGCGGCTTTCGCTCTTGGTCTCGGTCGCGTTGAAAACGCCTCCCGGGACACTTGGAATAACGCACGGCAGGGTCGCGAACCCTTGCAGCGGCGATCCGGTGATTGCTCGGCAGAATGTGTTGTTGTCGGTCAGGTTGACATTGAGCCGCTTGCGCTCGTGGGTGTAGCGCAGCCCGATCGTCGCCTTCAGCGTGTCGGTGATGGCAAAGATGTTATGTGTAAAAATTGCGTAATTCCGGCTCGACTGATTGAACCGGTCGAGCGCGCCGACGCCGTTGAAATTGAAGCCCGGAAGACCGATCGCCGCGGCAAGTGCGCTGTAGCCGCCCTGAGGCAGCGCTGGGTTTAACCCGGCGAATAGGGCCAATGCGCCCCGGGTCGCGGCCGGCACTGCGGGATTGGCCGCGACCGCGCCGGCGACGACCTGGTTGAAGCAGGTTGAGCTGGTCGGCGACAGCAACGCCGGGGTGATCTTCGAAGCGAAACTCAAGGCGGTCAGGCAGTTGGCGTAACGCCCGTAGTCCGCTCCATACCGCAGATTGTCCGAAACAGTCAGTTTCTCGCTCGCGTAATAGCCACCGACGAGATAATCGAGCCGGTCGCCGAGCGTTGTCCCTTGGAAGCGAAGTTCCTGAGTGAAGGTCTTAAAGCGGTTGAACGACCCACCGTCGCTTGCGCGATAAAGAAGGTCAAGATTATTGAAGTCGGCGTCCTGTCCGCGCAGGTAATTATTGTACCGATACGCGGTGATCGAGGTCAGCTGACCGCCGCCGATCTTATAATTAAGTTCTCCCGAAAGACCATAGTCGCGGACCTTTGACGCATAATCGCGGCCTCGCGTTATCGACACCTGACGGGCGAAAGTGTTGTCCTCGATGATTCCCCCGAGCCCGCGCTCGAGGGCCGCGATGGTCGACGGCTGGCTGGTGATGACGCCGCCCGTGTTCACCGTGTCGTGCGCAGCAAGATAAGGTGCGGCGCAGCATTCTTCCTTGCGATTTGAATAGTCGCCGATCAGCCGAAATGAGAGGTCGGTCGATGGCTGGAACAGCAACTGGCCACGAATGAGGTAGCGATCGCGATTATTGACGTCGCGGCCCGAGATGACGTCGCGCAGGAAGCCGTCGCGCTTGACATAAACGCCGTCGATTCGCGCGGCGATGGTTGATGACAGGGGGGTATTGAGCGACAGCACGCCGCGGCGAAGATTATAGTTGCCGACGGTCAGCTCGCCCGTCGCTTCGGTCGCGAACTTGGGCTTGGCAGTGATGATCGAGATTAGGCCCGCTGAGGCGTTGCGCCCGAACAGCGTACCCTGCGGCCCGCGCAACACTTCGATGCGGTCGACCGGCCCAAGCTCGGTCAAGCCGACGCCGGTGCGTGAACGGTAAACGCCATCGATGAACACCGCGACCGAGCTTTCAAGGCCGGGGTTGTCGCCGACCGTCCCGACGCCGCGGATCCGCGCGCCGCCGGCGCCGGCTTCGGACGAGGTGGAGGAGACCAGCAGCGAGGGCGACACCTGGGTCAGCCCGCGAATGTCGCTCGCGCCCGAATTGCGCAGCGTCTCGGCGGTGACGGCGGACACGGCCAGCGGCACGTTGGACAGCGCTTCGTTGCGGCGGGTCGCGGTGACGATGATGTCCCCGGTATCGATCGGGGTCTGCGCGGTGTCGGTCTTGGCGACCGCGCCCGACTTGGCGGTGGGGCTGTTCTGCGTCGTCGGATCGACCTGTCCGCCGGTCTGCGCGAAAGCAGGGGTGGCCGTCAATGCAGCGAGACCGGCCGAAGCCAGCCAGAGCGACTTGTTCATCATGTTCCTCTCCGAAGCAGTCACGTTCTTGTTCTTGTTGCCGAAGCTAGCCGCCTCTTGACGCGAAGGGAACATGGCGCCCGGCAAACCGCCGTTTTGGCGAGGCATTGCGGCAGGAATGCAACAGGCTGCGATCGGTCGGCAAAGAAAAACCCGGCTGCCGTAACGGCAAGCCGGGCTCGTCGATTTGCGGTGCCGATGGCAGCCACTGCTATTTGGGCGAGAGCACCATCAGCATCTGCCGGCCTTCCATGCGCGGATGCGCTTCGACCTTGGCGATTTCGGCGGTTTCGGCCTGGACTCGCTGCAACACCGCCATGCCGAGCTGGCCGTGCGCCATCTCGCGCCCGCGGAAGCGCATCGTCACCTTGACCTTGTCACCGTCATCGATGAACTCGACGACCTTCTTCATCTTCGTATCATAATCATGATCGTCGATGTTCGGACGCATCTTGATCTCCTTGATCTCCTGCGTCTTCTGCCGCTTGCGCTGCTCGTTGGCCTTTTTCTGCGCTTCATATTTGAAGCGGCCGATGTCGAGGAACTTGGCGACGGGCGGGTCAGCGTTGGGGCTGATCTCGACTAGGTCGAGGCCCACCGATTGGGCCTGCTCGAACGCCTCGCGCGTATACATCACGCCCAGATTTTCGCCATTCTCGTCGATCACCCGGACTTTTTGCGACTGGATGAACTCGTTGTAGCGAGGGCCGGTAAAGGCTGGCGGCGTCATCGACCGACGCGGATTGGGCGGTGGTATAGCGGATTCTCCAATTATGGTTGTCGTCCGCGCCAGCTAAGCCCTCGCAGGGCTCTTGTGAAGGGCGCGGCGCCGATTTCGCGACGGCTGTGGCGGCGCGGCGTCAGTCCGCGCGCAGGTCGGGCGGCACCGCCTCCGCCGCCATCATCGCGATCGCCTCGTCGAGGCTCATCACCTTCTGATGGTCGTCCGACCCCAGCCGGCGGATGGCAACCGTGCCCTCCTCGGCTTCGCGCTTGCCCACGACAAGCAGCAGCGGAACCTTGGCCAGCGAGTGCTCGCGCACCTTGTAGTTGATCTTCTCGTTGCGCAGGTCGGCCTCGGCGCGAAGTCCGGCGGCCTTCAACTTGTGCACCACCTCGCCCGCATAGCCATCGGCATCGGACACGATCGTCGCGACCACCGCCTGGACCGGCGACAGCCACAGCGGGAAGCGCCCCGCGTGATGCTCGATCAAAATCCCGATGAACCGCTCGAACGTCCCCAGGATCGCGCGGTGGAGCATCACCGGCCGGTGCCGCGCGCCATCCTCGCCGACGTAGGACGCGTCGAGCCGCTCGGGCAGCACCGTGTCGGTCTGGATCGTCCCGACCTGCCATGTCCGCCCGATCGCGTCGGTCAAATGGAACTCGAGCTTGGGCGCGTAGAACGCCCCTTCGCCGGGCAATTCCTCCCAGCCATAGTCCTGCGTATCGCGCCCCGCCGCATGCACCGCGTCGCGCAGCGACTGCTCGGACCAGTCCCACATCGCGTTCGACCCGAACCTTTTGTCCGGCCGCAGCGCCAGCTTGATCGCGTATTGGTCGAACCCGAGGTCCTTGTAGACGCTGTCGAGCAGGTCGCAGAAATCGCGCACCTCCCCGATCAGCTGGTCCTCGCGCACGAAGATATGCGCGTCGTCCTGCGTGAACTGCCGCACCCGCATGATTCCGTGGAGCGCGCCATGCGGCTCGTTGCGGTGGCAGCAGCCGAACTCGGCGAGCTTCATCGGCAGGTCGCGATAACTGGTGATGCCCTGCTTGAAGATCAGGACATGCGCCGGGCAGTTCATCGGCTTCAATGCCATCAAGTCGCCCGTGCCCTTGAGCACCGGACCCTCTTCCTCCCCGGACGGAATCTCGTCCGGCACCACGAACATGTTTTCGCGATATTTGCCCCAGTGGCCCGATTTCTCCCACTGCCGCGCGTCCATCAGCTGCGGAGTCTTGACCTCCTGATAGCCCGCCGCATCGAGCCGCCGACGCATATAGGCCTCGAGTGCGCGCCACAGCACGAACCCCTTGGGGTGCCAGAACACCGACCCGTGCGCCTCGGCCTGCAAATGGAACAGGTCCATTTCCTGCCCGATCCGCCGATGGTCGCGCTTGGCGGCTTCCTCCAGCCGCACCAGATGCGCATCGAGCTGCTTCTTGTTGAGCCAAGCCGTCCCATAGATCCGGCTCAGCATCGGATTGGCCTGGTCGCCGCGCCAATAGGCCCCCGATACCCGGGTCAGCTTGAACGCCGCGGGATCGAGCTTCCCCGTCGAGGGCAGGTGCGGCCCGCGGCACAGATCCATCCACTTGCCCTCGCCGACCCCCGACCGGTACATGGTGATCGCCTCGCCCTCGGGCAGCTCCATCACCCAGTCGGCCTTGAACGTCTCGCCCTGCTTCT
Source organism: Pseudomonadota bacterium (assembly GCA_030775565.1). Taxonomy (GTDB): domain Bacteria; phylum Pseudomonadota; class Alphaproteobacteria; order Sphingomonadales; family Sphingomonadaceae; genus Sphingomicrobium. The sequence continues at coordinate 9,084 of JALYIX010000073.1, forward strand.
CGAAGAAGGCGCGGACGTCGTCGCGAACCCATTCCTCGCGCACCAGCGGCTCGTTGGCGGCGATGACCTTGCGCATCTCCGCCTCGATCCCGGGCAGCTCCTCTTCGGTAAACATCCCCCGCCCCGGCGCCGGCGCGAAGTCGTAATAGAAACCGTCGTCGGTCGCCGGCCCGAAGGTGATCTGCGTTCCCGGATAGAGATTCTGCACCGCCTCGGCGAGCACATGCGCATAATCGTGGCGCACCAGTTCGAGCGCATCCTTCTCGTCGCGCGCGGTCACCAGCGCGAGGCTCGCATCGCCCTCGAACGGGCGATTCAAGTCGCGCAGCTCGCCATCCACCCGCGCGGCGAGCGCCGCCTTGGCGAGCCCGGGTCCGATCGCCGCCGCGACATCGCCCGGGGTCGACCCCTCGGCCACCTCGCGTACCGAACCGTCGGGAAGGGCGATCTTGAACATCTGGGACATGCCAAAGCCTCTAGCCGCGCCCGCGCCCGCCCTCAACCCGCCCCCGACCCGCAGGCGCTACTAGCGTCTTTGTCATAATGTAAATGACACTTGACATGAGCGCGAACCAGATTGTAAAGCTTCCTTTACGAACTGAACAGGAAACTTGCCATGAACCTCACCTGCAATCCCGCCCGGAAACGCTATGTCGTCCGCGTTGCCATCTCGATGCTGGCCTATATCGTCACGCTGATGCTCGCCATCCGGCTTGTTCGCGACGGTCATATGACGGGCCCGGTCGCCTGGCTCCTCGCCGCGCTCCCCGGGCTGGCGGTGAGCGGCGTGTTCTGGGCGATCGGCCGGCTACTGGTCGAGGAGACCGACGAATATCAGCGCATGCTGCTCGTCCGCCAGTCGCTCGTCGCCAGCGCCTTCGCCCTCTCGATCGCCACCGTCTGGGGCTTCCTCGAAAATGCCGGGTTGGTGGGTCATGTCGACGCCTTCTACGTCGCGATCCTGTGGTTCATGGGCCTTGGTGTCGGCAGCTTCGTCAACGCGCTGACCCTCGGTCGCGGTGGCGACCGATGAACAATCGCCTCAAGGTCCTGCGCGCCGAGCGCGACTGGTCGCAATCCGATCTCGCCGACCGACTCGCCGTTTCGCGCCAGAGCGTCAACGCGATCGAGACCGGCAAATATGATCCCTCGCTCCCGCTCGCCTTCCGCATCGCCGAGCTGTTCGAGCTACCGATCGAGGCGATCTTCCACTCGCCGACCCGCGGCTAGGCACGAGCTAGCGCGCCGCGGGGAGCGCCACCCCGCTCAGCTTCCAGCCAAGTCCGGCGCGGCGGAAGATCATCGTCGCGCTGCCCGAGTCGCGGCCATGGACCCGGAACTGGTCGAGCCCGTCACGCTCGATCACGGGCCGGTCCTTGAGTGCAGGAAGGACCGGCCCCCCGCCAGCCGCCGACGCTGCGGCCGACGGAGTCTTGCGCGCCTCCTCGACCTCGAACATCGCGCGCACCCCGTCGGGGGTCACCAGCGTATCGATCACCGGTCCCGCCAACGCCCTTGCCAGCGCCGCCCCGAGCGAGCCCAGCCCACGCGCCTCGCTGACCGCGCCGCCGCCATAGGCCCCCATCACCTGTTGTTTCACGCTCGCCCTCAGCGCCGGATAATCGACATGCGCCGATAGCGCGCGCTCGTCGTGCGCCGCCGCAGCGGCCCGCATTTCTCTCAGCGTCCACCACGGTGAGCCGAACCACCATCCCGCCGCCAGGGCGGCCAGCAGCCCCGCCACGACCACTATCCCGTTCCTCGCTCGCATGGCCTTACGCTCCTTCGATCCGCTGCCGGAACGCTTTGCCGGTCAAGCGGTTGTCCCGCCGTGATTATCGCCCGCTCGGGCGCGTTATAACAGGGAGAGCATGATGGTCGACCGCAGCCAGATCCGCCAGCACATGAATGTCCTCGCCAGCGACGGCCAGCGCCTCGGCACGGTCGATGAAATCGAGGGCGACCGCATCAAGCTCGCCAAGGACAGTTCGCCCGACGGCCAGCATCATTATGCGGCGATTGCCGATGTCGCCCGGGTCGACGGCGACACGCTCCACCTTTCGCGCACCCGCGATTCGATCTTCGGCACGGCGGCGGCGGCGAGCGGGGCAGGGGCGACCGCGGCGCATGCCAGTCCGCTCCCCGAGATCAAGAACCCCGCCGTCGCTGCCACCGCGCCGCGCCGCAACTACATGCTCCCCTGGGTACTCGGCGCGCTGGTCCTGCTCGCGTTGCTCGCGCTGCTCACCCAATGCGGCAAGCACGACGATCGCACGACCACCACAACGACCACCACCCAAACCGTTACCCCGCACGTCGCCGGCGCTCCGTTGCGCGACGGAACGCTGGCCTACAGCCTCGACCAATTCTTGTCGTCGAAGGACGGCCTGCCGCGCACTTTCACGTTCGATAAATTGAACTTCGATACCGGTTCGGCCACCCTGCGCGAGGCCGACATGACCGACCTTGACGATATCGCCCGCGTGTTCGCCGCCTACCCCGGCGCACGCGCTGCAATCGTCGGCTACACCGATGCCAACGGCAATCCGCAGGCCAACGCCAACCTTGGCGCGGACCGTGCTCGCGCGGTCATCGCCGCGCTCCAGCAGCGCGGCATCGACCCGGCCCGGCTCGAGGCGCGCACCGGCGGCGAGAACAACCCGGTTGCGCCCAACGCTACTGGCACGGGCCGCTTCGAGAACCGCCGTACCGATCTCGTCGTCCTCAAGCGCTAGCGACCCGACCCCTCCGGCCAAGGCTGGAGGGGTCGACTCGCCAAGGGCAAACGGCACCGGGCCCCGTCCACAGGCTACACCCGCGCTGGCGCCCGCCGGACCGAATCGGCTAGGTCCGTTCGATGACCGTCCCCGACCTCTCCTATTTCGACCCCGGCGATGGCCGCCGCATCGCCTATCGCTATCGTCCGCCCGCCGCCGCGCACCGCCCGACGCTGGTCTTCCTCCCCGGCTATGCCTCGGACATGACCGGCACCAAGGCCGCCGCGCTCGATGCCTTTGCCGAAGCGACGGGCGGCGGCTGCCTGCGCTTCGACTATTCGGGTACCGGCGCGTCGGGTGGGCGGTTCGAGGACGGCACGCTTGCCCGCTGGCGCGATGAGGCGATCGCCGCGATCGACCTTTTGACCGAGGGCCGGCTGATCCTCGTTGGCTCGTCGATGGGCGGCTGGATCGCGCTGCTCGCGGCGCTGCTCCGCCCCGATCGCATCGCCGCACTGGTCGGTATCGCCGCCGCGCCCGACTTCACCGACTGGGGCTATACCGCCGAGCAGAAGATCGAGCTGCTGCAACAAGGCGAGCTGCGCCGGCCCAACCCCTATCCGGCCGCGCCATCCCCGACCGGCGCCGACCCTGGCCTCACCACCCGCGCCTTCTGGCAGTCGGGCGAGGCGCTGCGCCTGCTCGGCGCGCCGATCGCGATCGACTGCCCGGTTCGGCTGCTTCACGGCGTCGAGGACGACGTCGTGCCGGTCGGAGTCCCGCTCAAGCTCGTTGCGCAACTGCGTTCAGCCGATGTCCAGCTGACCCTCGTCAAGGGAGGCGGCCACCGCCTGTCGGAGCCGCGCGAGATCGACGCATTGCTCCGCCTCGTCGCCCCCCTCGTGGAGTCGCCATGATCCTTGCTCTCCTGCTTGCCGCCGCCACGCCGGCCGCTGCCGCCGTACCCGCCACGCCCCTGTCCGCCGACGCTGCCGAGGCACGCGCCGCGACCACCCGCTCACGCGTGCTGTGGGGCATCGGCGGCAACCTCCGCTT
>JALYIX010000074.1 GCA_030775565.1 Pseudomonadota bacterium
GCGCTGGGCATGGTCATGCGGCTGCCCGAGCGCGACAGCTACAGCTATCACCGCGACAAGATGTACGCCAACCTCGCCGTGTCGATGGGCGGGCGCGTCGCCGAGGAAGTCATCTTCGGCTATGACAAGGTGTCTTCGGGCGCCTCGTCGGACATCAGCTACGCGACCAAGCTAGCGCGCGACATGGTCACCCGCTGGGGCATGTCCGACACGCTTGGGCCGTTGATGTATTCGGAAGGCGAGGAGGAGGTGTTCCTCGGCTATTCGCGCCAGCAGAACATGTCGATGTCGAACGAAACCGCGCAGGCGATCGATACCGAGATCCGCCGCATCGTCGATGCCGGCTACGACCGCGCGAAAAGCCTGCTCGAGACCCACCGCGACGAATTGGAGACGCTGGCCAAGGCGCTGCTCGAGTACGAAACTCTCTCGGGCGACGAGATCAAGACCGTCCTCGAGGGTGGCCCGATCGACCGTGGCGGTTCGGCCAAGCCGCTGCTCCCCGCGGCCGGCTCGTCGATCCCCAAGATCCGCCGCCCCAGCGCGATCGGCGGGGCGGCGCCCGCAGGAGCGTAGTCCCCCGTCGTCCTGGCGCTGCCCCCGATCGCGTCACCGCGCGTTCATCGACCCGGCCCCACTGCGCATCGCGGCGGGGTCGAGCGACGTAGGCTCCACCACCGGTTGCAAAAGGCCTCCGCCTGACCAACAACGGGAGACGGGGCGGGAGAGTAAAGATGCGTCATCGCGATATGATCCTGGCGGCGGCGACCCTGTCGCTCATTGCCGCCCCCGCAGCGGCGCGAATGCCGGCGACGCTCTTCCTTCGCAAGGCCGACAGCCTGCGGGCGAGGGGCGCGTTCGCGCTCTTTTCGCCCGACCTGAAGAAACTCCAGGCCGAAGCCGAGGCCGCCGGCGACGAACTCCATGCCGAACATGCTGCCAGGCTCGCCGCGCATGAGCCGACCGATTGGTGCGCCCCGGCGACCAAATACCTGACCCCCCGGGAATTGATCGTCGGGATGCACGCCCTCCCTCGCGCCGAGCTGGAGCGGTTCGACATCAAGCAAGCGATGCGCGCCATTTTCGAGCGCAACTATCCCTGCCCGCGTTAGTCGAGAATGCCGAGCGCAAGCATCGCCGCCAGGAACAAGGCCAGCACCACGATCGCGACCAGCAACAGCGCCGCCGTCCGCACCAGCGCCCCGCCGCGGCCCAGCCCATAGGCCCCTTTAAGCTGACGATACATGTGGATCGGCGGAACGAGCAGGACGAGCAGGCCGCTGCCCATGATACCGACCGCGCGCAGGATGCTGGCGGTCACCACGAGCAGCGTCATGAAACAGATCGAATAGGTCACGAAGACCGTGTGATCGTACATCCGGAAGCGCGCGCTGAAGGGGAACAGGAGCCACAGGAAGGGCACCGACAGCGGGATCAGCATCCAGCTGTATTTGTACGCGCTGCTCTCCAGCTTGAAGAGCAGCAGCGAGGGGTTGGCACGCGCCTTGGCGATGCCGTCGTCGATGAAGCGGATTCCGGTCCGCGCCTTCCCGCTGCTCGGCTCGAGCGCCGCTGCGACGAGCCCGCGCTCGTTCATCGCCGTCAGCGTGGCGAGGTCGTCCCGCTGTTGCTTCAATTGCCGGTCGATTGCCGCGGTCGGCTGATGGCGCGCGACCAGCGCGGCGCGCTCTGCGACCAGCTGCTGCTCGGTCCGCTTGGCGTCGATCGTTGCCTGGGCCAGTGTCTTGGTCGACTTGCCGTCGTTGACGTTCATGATCGACACTGGCGCGCCGAGCTTGCCGACCACCGCAAACATCAGGAAGACGCTGAACAGGAACAGCGCCATCGGCGAGACGAAGCGCGCCCGCTGCCCCTCGATATAGCGCCGCGTCAGCTCGCCCGGCCGCCACGCCAGCAGCGGCAGCGTCCGCCACGTCCGTCCTTCGACGTGGAATACGCCGTGCACCAGGTCGTGAAAAAAGGCCCCGAGCGTCCGGTGAACATGCGCGTGCTGGCCGCAGCCATGGCAAAAGGGTCCGGCCAGCGGCGCTCCGCAATTGAGACAATCATGTTCGTAGCTATGCCCGTCGCGCCCCGCCGCGCCTTCGCCCGCGACCGTCGCGGCCAACAGTCCGCCGGTCACCACCGTCCCGATCGAATCCAGCTCGTCCATGCGCCCCCCAAGGCGACGCTTCTATCCGCCTCGCCGGGTCGCGGTCGAGAGGCTAGTAGCGCGCCGCGATGAAGGCCACCGCGTCGCGATATTCGGCGGTCGTCACCCGCCCGTCATGGTCGGCATCGGCCAGGTCGCGGAAACCGTCGGCGGCGCGCTGGGCCTCGAACGTCGTCAGCCAGCCGTCACCATTGGCGTCGAACCGCTTGAGCGCCCATTTCATCAAGCTGGGCTCGCGATCGAACAACTCGGCGATACGCGGGTTGGGCGCGCTGGTCGGGACCGGCGCCACGGTCGCGGGCGCGGCGGCGGCACTCGCGGCAAACAGCAGCAGGGCAAGCATCAAACACCTCGCAGTCGGCTCGCCCGCTCAACGCGGGTCCGCTGCGTTCGTTGCGCTTAGCCGAGCGCTTCCCCGGCCAGCGTCGCGCGCACCGCGGCGTCGAGGGCATCGGGCCGGAACGGCTTGGCCAGCAGGTTGGCGTCGGGCGCCGACCGGCGAATGTCGTCGGTTTCGCTATAGCCCGACACGAACAGGATCGGCTGGCCCGGCCGTCGCGACAGGATGGTCGCCGCGACCTCGGCGCCCGACATGCCCGGCATGACATAGTCGAGCACGACGACGTCGGGCCGCACCCGCTCGACAAGGTCGGTACCGCTCGCCCCGTCGGCGGCCTCCGCGACGGTGTAGCCCAATTCCTCGAGCGCTCCGACGATGAAGCCGCGCACGTCGGGGTCGTCGTCGATCACGACCACGCTCAGCGCGCGGGGCTCATCGGCCCCCCGCGCGCGAACCGCGCCCCGTTCGCCCGGCGCCTGGCCGTCATGCTCGGCGCGGCGGAAGAACAGGCTGACCGTGGTGCCCTTGCCCGGCTCGCTTGCGATCCGCGCCGTCCCGCCCGACTGGCGCGCCATGCCATAGACCATCGACAGGCCAAGCCCGGTGCCCTTGCCAACTTCCTTGGTCGTAAAGAAGGGCTCGAAGGCGCGCGCCGCGACCTCGGCCGGCATGCCCTGGCCGGTGTCGCCGATCGCCAGTTCGAGATAGTCCCCCGGCTCGAGCTCGGGATCGTCGCCGATCGTCACCGTGCGGCTCGTAAAGCTGAGCGTGCCGCCGTGCGGCATCGCATCGCGCGCATTGATCGCCAGGTTGAGCACCGCCACCTCTATCTGCGTCGGGTCGCCCATCACCGGCATCTGCAAGTCGTCCAGGTCGAAGACCTTCTCGATCCCCGGCCCGAGCACGTTGCGCAGCAGCGGACGCATCTCCTCGACCAACGGCCCCACGTGGCACGGCCTGACCTCGAGCCGCTGCGACCGGCTGAAGGTCAGCAACTGTGCCGTCAGCCGCACGCCGCGCTCGGCTGCGCTCAGCGCATTGTCGGCATAGCGCTTGAGCCGCGGCTCCTCGATCTTCTTGGCGATGATATCGAGCCCGCCGACGACCACCGTCAGCAGATTGTTGAAGTCGTGCGCGATCCCCCCGGTCAGCTGGCCGAGCGCCTCCATCTTCTGGCTCTGGCGAAGCTGCTCCTGCGCCTGCTTCAGCTCGGTGATGTCGCGCGCTTCGAACAGCAGATAGTCGATCGGACCGTTTGGGGTGCTGCGCACTGGCTGCATGCTGACTTCGAGCCACGCCGAAGGCAGGCCCAGCGCCGGATCGCCCTCGAGCCGCACCTCGTCGGCATAGGTTTTGCCGCTCGCCGCCAGCGCGACCGCCGCGCGCAGCGCTTGTTCATGGCCGGGATAGGCTTTCAACGTCGGCGCTTCCCACAGCGGCGCCCCGACCGCCGTCTCGGCGGCATCGTGGCGCCACGGCGTTGCCGTCCGGTTGACCTCGACCACCAGCCCGTCGGGGTCGAGCAGCACCATCACTCCCATGACGCTGTCGAAGATCGCGCGGAAGCGCCCCTCGCTTGCGGCCAGTGCGCGCGTCCGCTCCTCGACCTGCGCGCGCAGCTCGCGCTCGGCTTCCTTGGCCAGCGTCACGTCATAGCCCGCGCCAATGAACCCGATCAGCTCGCCGTCGGGTCCGATCCGCGGCGACGAGGTCGAGCGCAGCCAGCGCCACACCCCGTCATGCCGACGGTAGCGCGCCTCGAGCACGAACGTCTCGCCGCTCGCCTCCCCCGCCTGGCTCGCCGCGACCGACGCTTCGAAATCATCGGGATGGATGAAGTCGCGCCAATTATGCGTGCGCGCCTCGCCCTCGCCGAGGCCGGCGAAGTGGAGATAGGCTTGATTGACGAAATCCCGGCTGCCGTCGGCCCGCGTTACCCACATCAGCACCGGCGCCTGATCGGCGATACGCCGGAAGCGCGCCTCGCTTTCCCTCAGCGCAATGTCGGCGGCGCGCTGCTCGGTGATGTCCTGCGCGACGCACAGTGCGCCAATCACGGTGCCCTCGGCATCGAAATGCGGCCGATAATTGGTCTGGATCGCGAGCGGACCGCGCGTTGGATGATCGATGGTGACGGCAACGAAGCTCGGTTCGCCCGCCAGCACCTTGCCGATCTCGTCGCGGCGATGGGCATAATGATCCTCGCCCATCACCTCGCGCACCGTCCGCCCGAGGATCTCGCTACGCGGCCGTTCGAACCATTCGGCGAGCGGCCTGTTGATGAAGCGATAGCGTTCGTCGGTGTCGAGGAAGGCGATCATCACCGGCAGCGCATCGGCCACCGCCAGCATCGCCTGCGCGTCGAATGCGACCGCGCGGCTCCCGCTCGGTCCTTCGCTCGACGATCCGACGTCCCCATCCGCCATGCCCATGTGAATGCAACGCTTTTCCGCCGATGTCACCCCCCAGGGGCACACGCCAGCCGCTGATCAACCCCGCCTACTCGCTGGCGATCACCTACATGCCGATGATCGACGGACGCACCTATGCCGCAGGCGGGCTCGACGGCACGCTGCTCGCCGAGGGCGGGCTGTCCCTCATCGTCTGCCTGCTGTTGCTGCCGATCGTCCGCCGCTGGAAGCTCGCTGCCCCGGCCGAGGAGCCTCAGGCGGCCGACCCGACCCGCGCCTGCCCCGACCGCGCGATCGACGCCCAGCCGACCTGCGGACCGCGCAGCGCCTGGACGATCGCCTTGATCACTACATAGTACATCGTCTGGCGATAGACGAAGCGCATCGGTACCAGCCAGATCAGCAGCTTCTTGTCCTCGCGCTTCTCCAGCACGAAGGCGATCAGCCCCGCAACGAGATCGATCGCCGCGAACAATAGCCAGAACATCCCCATCCGCGCCGGATCGCCCTTGACCGAGCTCAGTCCATGCTCGTGGATCGAGGTGACTGTCGCGACGATGTTGACGATCAGCGCCAGGTCGATGATCGGCGAAATCATCGCGAACACCATCTGGAACAGCATGACCTGCGGCAGGCCGACGATCGCCAGCCCGCGCGGCCGCCCGGTGAGCATGACCCTTTTGTGCTTCCACAGGCACTGGATCGTCCCGAACGCCCAGCGGAAGCGCTGCCGCGCCAGCTGGTGGAGCGATTGCGGCGCCTCGGTCCACGCCACCGCATGCTGGTCGTGCATCACCCGCCACCCGGCGCGCTGGACGACGATCGTCAGATCCTGGTCCTCGGCGAGCGTGTCGGGCGGATAGCCGCCGACCTCGGCGATCGCCAACTTGCGCCACGCCCCGACCGCGCCGGGCACGACCGTCATCGCTCCCAGTTGCGCCAGCGCCCTGCGCTCGAGATTCTGCGCCGTGACATATTCCAGCGCCTGCCATCTGGTGACGAGGTTGATGCGGTTGCCGACCTTGGCATTGCCGGCCACGGCGCCGAGCTGCTCGTCGACGAACCACCGCGCCAGCCGCGCGATCGTCTTCGGCTCGAACTGCGTGTCGGCGTCGAGCGCGACGACGATCTCGCCGCTCGCCAGTTCAAGCCCGCGATTGAGCGCGTTGGCCTTGCCGCCGTTAGGTATGGTCAGCAGCCTGACCCTCGGGTCGTCCGCAAAATGCTCGGCGACCACCGCCGAGGTCGCGTCCTTCGACCCGTCGTCGATCACGATCACTTCGATCGCCACCTGCTCGCTGGCCAGCACCTGGCGGACCGACCGCTCGATCACCGCTTCCTCGTTATAGGCCGGGATCAGCACGCTGACGAAGCGGTGCGGGTCGATCGGCGGATAGATCGTCCTGCCCTCGCGCCGCGCCCCGATCAGCGCCAGCCCGCTCAACGCCAGCGCGCGCAGGATGCCGAGCGTGATCGCCGCGGCAAACAGGAACGCCAGCGCCTTGACGAAAAAGCCGAGGCTCTCGAACACCGCCAGGTCGACCGAGGCCGCGGCGCGGTCCCCCGGCGACAACAACGGCATCGCCTGGTCGCGGCTGAGCCCCGCCAGCGCCGACACCGGCACGAAGTGGTACCCCGCAGCGCGCAGCCGGTCGATCAACTCGGGCAGCGCGGCGATGGTCTGCGTCCGGTCGCCCCCCGAATCGTGGAGCAGCACGATGTTGCCGCGTTTGGCGAATAATCCGGCCAGCACATTGTCGACGATCGCCGGCACGCCGGGCTTCGTCCAATCCTCCGAATCGACGTGAAGCCCGACCGAGATATAGCCGCGCTGCTGCGCCTCGAGCGCAGGCTTGATCTCGTCCGCGGTGCTCGGCTCGGCGTCCCCGAAGTAAGGCGCGCGAAAGAATTTGAGCGTTCGTCCGGTGAAAGCCTCGAACAAACGCTGGGTCGCATTCAATTCGAACAGCGTCTGCGTCCGCCCGACTGTCGCGAGGTTGGGATGGGTGTAGGTATGGCTCCCGACCTCATGCCCCTCGGCGATCATCCGGTTCAGGAGCCCGCGCTCGGTCAGCGCATTCTCGCCGACGATGAAGAAGGTCGCGGGCACCTGCTTGGCCTTCAAAATGTCGAGGATCTTGGCCGTCCAGCGCGGATCGGGCCCGTCGTCGAAGGTCAGCGCGACGGTCTTGTCGGCATAGTTGGTGCGCGTGATCGTGTAGGGCCGCGGCAGGGCCGTGAAATCGACCGCCGAGATCAGCCCGTCGCGAGTCATCGTCAGCCGCCGCGATCCCGGGGTCGGCAGCGACGCGATCCGCAAGATCTCGCCATTGCCCTCGACGTCGACATTGGTCCCTTGCGGCAACTCGCCAAGCGCCGCCGGATTGAGCGGCCGCTGCGCCGCGGTCCCGAAGATCGACCAAAGCGCAGGATCCTCGGACCCCATCCGCCACAGCGCCACGCTGTGCAGCCCCGCCCGATCGAGCAGGCTGAGCTGGTTGAAGGCCGACGCCGCATCGAGGATCCACAGCGTGTGACCGTGGCCGAACTCGTCGTCGTAGGCGAGGCTCGAATTGCCGCTCGCCCGGTCGAAGGTCGGCTTGGCATCGCTGTCGGCGGCGTCGAGCCAGGCTTCCTCGACGTTGAGCGGATCGCCGCCGCCGTCGTGCCAGTCATAGGCATAGTTGCCGAGCGTCACGATCGCCTTGGTGCGTGGCACCGCGCGCAGCGCCGCGGCCAGTCTCGACGCCCACCAGCCCTGCGACGCGATCGGCCCTGGCGGACCGTCGTTCGAATGCTCGTCATAGGCCATCAGGAACACCCGGTCGACGACCCGCGCCGTCGCCGCGAGGTCCCACTGCGCATCGACCGGCGCCGCCACCGTGGTAATCCAGCCATGCTTGACGAACAGGGCATTGGCCTCGCCCAGGAACTGGCGGTAATTGGCCTGCCCCGCCGGACCGAGTTCCTCGAAATCGAACACCGCGCCAGCGGCATGGTTCGCCTCGAGAAACTGGACCAGCTGGGCGAGCAGGCGGGCGCGCGCGCCGCGATCGGCGAACAGCGCGTCGGACTCCTTGCCCTGGAACTGGCCGAGCATCGCATTCTGCACCACCGGCAGGATCAACGGCCGATGCACCGTCCCGTTGATGATCGCGCGCCCCGCCGGATCGGGCAGGACATTGAGCTGGTGCTGCGGCCCGGTCACCGTCAGCCACACCGGCGCGAGCCAGTCGAGATCGTTGATGTGGCGCTGCAGCGAAGCGGTCGAGCTCTGGTCCCACGGGGTGTAGAAGCCGACGCTCAGCCGCTTGTCCATCGCTGCCGCCACCGCCGCCGACTTCTTCGCCCCGACGACCCTGACGCTCGGCGGCCGGGTCCCCATCATCCGTTCAATCGCATGGTTGAAGCTGCGCTCGGTCCGGCTCAGCAGGCTCGTCCGCGGTGCTGGCAGCGCCTTGCCCCGCTCGAGCGCGACCGGCAGCGGCTCGGCCGCGGGGAGCAGCTGGATCGTCGCCCCCAGTCCCGCCAGCGACAGCCCGACGAGCAGCACGAACAGGATGAGCGCCGCCGCGAACCGCTTGCGCCGGCGCCCCGTCGGATCGAAGAACACCGCGCGCTCAGCCATCGCCGCGCACCTCGCAGCCCAGCTCCTCGATCCGCTTGGCCTCCGCCGCGCGCGCCCGCAGCACCCGCCCGCGCCGCCATTGCAGCCAGCCGAGGATCACGATGCTGCCGACCACCGCCGCGATCGCCGCATGCTCGGGCGTCAACAGCAGCTTGACCAGCTTGACGATCTCCTTGCCGAAGGCGAACCCGATCCACACCAGCCCAGGCCCCCAGATCGCCGCCGACAACAGCTGCAACCAGGCGAAATCCCGCGCCCGCACATGGCTCATCGAGATCGCCACCGGCCCCGCCACGCGGAACCCATAGATGAAGCGAAAGCCGAAACAGAACAGCCGCGGGTGACGATCGATCATCTTGAGCGCGCGCGCGAACACCGGTTTTTCGGTGATGCGATGGACCAGCCGGTGGTCGCGCTGCGAACGCCCGACGAGGAAGAATAGCTGGCACGAAGCCCAGGCCCCGACGAACGCCGCCAGCGCCGCCCACCACGGCGAAAAGGCCCCGGTTCGCGCAATCGCCCCGCCGATGACGACCGCGCTTTCGCCCTCGATCGCACCGCCGAGTCCGACCCCGAGCGCGCCATAATGTTCGATCAGCTGGTGAAGCGACAGGCTCATCGGGCGACCCTCTAGCCGATCCCACGCCGGGGCGCGCTGCAAAAACGCGCCACCGCCGGACGCAGTGACTGCCGAGAAACTGGTCGCTGCCTCAAACGCATCGAAGCAAGCTCGAGGTGGCAGGCCGGCGCGCTGCTCAACTTGCCGGTTCGATCCTTGCCAGGAGGATAGCGTCGCCAACCTGGCTTCCCGCGACGGCAGCAAGTTCGACGATGATGCCGTCGAACGGCGCGACCAGCGCGTGTTCCATCTTCATCGCTTCCAGGGTGAGCAGCCGCTGGCCCTTGGTGACGCGGTCGCCGACAGCGACGTCGACCGCCGTGATGCGGCCCGGCATCGGCGACACAAGGCTGCCCGACGCGGCGGCGTCGCCGACCCCGCGCGCGGCGGTGACGAAGGCGTAGCATTGGCCTTCGTGGAAAACGACCACGCGTTCGTCGTCGCGGAAGCCCGAGACGGGCGCCATGGCGCCGTCGCCCGACAGCGCGATCGTGCGAAAAGTGCCGCCGCGGCCGAGCGCGACCTGGTCGCGGCGCGCGGCGTTGAGGCGGAAACCGGCGAGCCCCGCCCACTCGTCTTCGCCGTGCTCCGCCAGGGCCACGGCAGCCGCGCCGCGCCAGATGCTGTCATCCGGCTCGGGATCAGGGACGAGGGCGTCGATCTCGCGGGCGATGAAGCCGGTATCGATTGCCGCGGCGACGAAATCGGGGTGGGTAAGCGCGTTGAACAGGAAGCCGGCGTTGGTGCGGACCGGCCAGACTTCGACCCCGTCGAGGATCGCGGCGAGTTCGTCGATGGCATCGTCGCGACTGTCGCCATGGGCAATGAGCTTGGCGATCATCGGGTCGTAGAAGGGCGAAATGGAGTCGCCTTCCTCGACTCCGGTCTCGATGCGACCGTCGTCACCGAGATCGAAATGCTCGAGCCGGCCGACGCTGGGGAGGAAGTCCTTGGCCGGGTCCTCGGCGTAGAGCCGCGCCTCGATCGCGTGGCCGTTGATCGCGAGCTCCTGCTGGAGCAGCGGGATCGGCTCCCCGCTGGCGACGCGAAGCTGCCACTCGACGAGGTCGACCCCGGTGATTTCCTCGGTCACCGGATGCTCGACCTGGAGGCGGGTGTTCATTTCCATGAACCAGATGCGGTCGGCGCGGAGGCCCGCGCTGGCGTCGGCGATGAACTCGATCGTGCCGGCGCCGACATAGTCGACGGCCTTCGCGGCCCTGACCGCGGCATCACAGAGCGACGCCCGGGTCGCCTCGTCCATGCCCGGCGCCGGGGCTTCCTCGATGACCTTCTGGTGCCGCCGCTGGAGCGAACAGTCGCGTTCGAACAAGTGGACGACGTTGCCGTGGGTATCGCCGAATATCTGCACTTCGATGTGGCGCGGCGAGAGGATATATTTCTCGAGAAGCACGCGGTCGTCGCCGAACGAGGAGGCGGCCTCGCGCTTGCAGCTGTCGAGCGCGTCGTCGAAGGCGGATGCCGCATCGACCCGCCGCATGCCCTTGCCGCCGCCCCCTGCGACCGCCTTGATCAGGATCGGGTAGCCGATTTTCTCGGCCTCGGCCTTGAGCGTCGCGGGCGCTTGGTCCTCGCCAAGATAGCCTGGGGTGACAGGCACTCCGGCGGCGATCATGCGCGCCTTGGCGGCGTCCTTGAGCCCCATCGCGCGGATGCTCGCGGGGTTGGGGCCGACCCAGATCAGCCCGGCGTCGATCACCCCCTGGGCGAAGTCGGCGTTCTCCGAGAGGAAGCCATAGCCGGGGTGAATCGCCTCGGCGCCGGTGGCCTTGGCGGCGGCGATGATCTTGTCGCCGACCAGATAGCTTTCCCGCGCCGGGCTCGGCCCGATGTGGACCGCCTCGTCCGCCGATCGCACGTGGAGCGCCTTGGCATCGGCGTCCGAATAGACGGCGATCGTGCGGATACCCATCGCGCGGGCGGTGCGGATCACGCGGCAGGCGATCTCGCCGCGATTGGCGATGAGGAGCGACTTGATCATTGCGCTACATCCGGAACACGCCGAAGCGCGCTCGTTCGTCGATCGGGGCGTTGAGGCAGGCGGCGAACGCGAGGCCGAGGACGTCTCGGGTCTGGGCGGGGTCGATGATGCCGTCGTCCCATAGCCGCGCGGTGGCGTGCCACGGGTTACCCTGCGCTTCGTAGTCGTCGCGGATCGGTTGCTTGAAGGCTTCGGCCTGCTCGGGCGTCCATTGGTTGGCGTCGCGGTGGACGGTGGCGAGGACGCTTGCCGCCTGTTCGCCGCCCATCACCGAGATCCGGCTGTTGGGCCAGCTGAACAGGAAGCGGGGCGAATAGGCGCGGCCGCACATGCCGTAATTGCCTGCGCCGAAGCTGCCGCCGATCAGCACCGTAACCTTGGGCACCTGCGCGGTGGCGACGGCGATGACGAGCTTGGCGCCATGCTTGGCGATGCCCTCTGCCTCATATCTGCCGCCGACCATGAAGCCCGAGATATTTTGCAGGAACAGCAGCGGCACGCGGCGCTGGCAGGCGAGCTCGATGAAGTGGGCGCCCTTCACGGCGCTTTCGGAGAAGAGCACGCCATTGTTGGCGAGGATGGCGACCGGTATGCCCCAGATGTGCGCGAAGCCGCAAACGAGGGTGGCGCCGAAGAGCGGCTTGAACTCGTGGAACTCGGAAGCGTCGACCAGCCGGGCGATTACCTCGTGGACGTCGTAGGGCGCGCGGACGTCCTCGGGGACGATCGCGTACAGCTCCTCGGCGTCGAACAGCGGCGCGCGGGGTTCGCGCAGCGCGATGTCGGGCGCCCGGTCGTCAGGTAGCGTCGAGACGATGTCGCGGACGATCGTCAGGGCATGCTCGTCATTTTCGGCGAGATGATCGACCACGCCGGATTTTCTCGCGTGCAAGTCGCCTCCGCCGAGATCCTCGGCCGAAATTTCCTCGCCCGTTGCCGCCTTGACCAGCGGCGGACCGGCAAGGAAAATTGTGCCCTGTTCGCGGACGATGACGCTTTCATCGGACATCGCCGGAACATAGGCGCCGCCCGCCGTGCAGCTGCCCATGACGCACGCGATCTGGGCGATGCCCTTGGCGCTCATGTTGGCCTGGTTGTAGAAGATGCGGCCGAAGTGGTCACGGTCGGGAAAGACTTCGGCCTGGTGGGGCAGGTTGGCGCCGCCCGAGTCGACGAGGTAGATGCACGGCAGGTGGTTAGCCTCGGCAATCTCCTGCGCGCGGAGGTGCTTCTTGACCGTCAGCGGGTAATAGGTCCCGCCCTTCACCGTCGCATCGTTGCAGACGATCATGACCTGCCGGCCCGAGACCCGGCCGACCCCGGCGAGCAGTCCCGCCCCCGGGACTTCGCCGTCGTAAAGGTCGTTGGCGGCGAGTTGGCCGATCTCGAGGAACGGCGAGCCGGGGTCGAGCAGCCGTTCGACCCGCTCGCGCGGGAGCAATTTGCCGCGCGCGGTGTGGCGCTCGCGCGACTTGTCGGTGCCGCCGAGGGCGGCCTTGGCGACGTCGGCGCGGAGCCGCTCCGCCAGCGCGCGGTTGTGGGCGGCGCGGGCTTGCGCTGCCGGGGCGGTGAGGTCGAGCTTGGGATCGAGGCGCGGTGCGCTCATGCGGCACGGCCCAACTCGGCGAAGCGGGCGAGATGATAGTCTTCGTCGCCAAGCTGATGGTCGATCATCACCAGCCGCTTGGCGAAGTGAGTCATCGGCAGTTCCCATGTCATGCCGATCCCGCCGTGGAGCTGGATCGCTTCCTCGGCGACGAAGGTGCCGGTCTTGCCGATGGTATATTTGGTCCCGGAGAGCGTCCGTTCGCGCGCCCCGGCGGGGCCGTCGAGCGCGGCGGCGGCGTTGATCACCGACGAGCGCGCCTGCTCGATCTCGAGCAGCAGCGAGGCCATGCGATGCTGGAGCGCCTGGTTGCGGCCGATCGGCTCGCCGAACTGGACGCGGGTGCGCAGATAATCGAGGGTCGCGTCGCGCACGCTGTCCATCGCGCCCAGTGCTTCGGCGCCAAGCGCGACGATTCCTGCAGCGGTGGCTTCGGCCAGAAGCGCGGCGCCCTGCCCGTCGTTGCCGACCAGCGCCGAGCCCGGCAGCCTGACCTGTTCGAGCCGGATCTCGGCGGCACGGCCACCATCGACGCACGGGTAGCCCTGGACCGTCACGCCCGCGGCGTCGGCGGGGACGAGGAACAGCGAGATGCCGTCAGCCGCATCGACCGCGCCCGAGGTGCGCGCCGAGACGAGCAGGGCCCCTGCCCCTTCGGCGTCGCGAACCACGACCTTGGCACCGGTCAGTTGCCATTCCTCGCCCGACCGCTCGGCGCGGGTCGCGACATGGTGCGGCTCATAGCCAGCGGCGGCTTCCTCATGCGCGAAGGCGACGACCGTGCTGCCCGCGATGATCGCCTCGACCTCGTCGCTCCGTCCCCCCGCGCTCGCCAGCGCACGCCCCGCCATCAGCGCCGACAGGAAGGGCTCGGCGACGAGGCCGCGGCCAAGCGCTTCGAACACCACCATGATGTCGAACCCCGAGCCGCCGAAGCCGCCTGCATCCTCGCCGAACAGCGCGCCAACCACGCCAAGCTCGGCAAAGCGCGACCAGCGCGCGGGGTCGTAGCCGGGCGCGCTCCTGGCGGCGTCGGAACGGACGAACGGGCCGCATTCGTCGGCGACGAAACGGGCAAGTGTGTCGGCCAGCATCCGCCGGTCGTCGCTGAGCGAAAAGTCCATCGGGTTTGTCCTAAAGCTGGAGGATCATCTTGGAGATGATGTTCTTCTGGATTTCGTTCGACCCGCCGTAGATCGAAAGCTTGCGCAGGTTGAGGTAGGTCGGGGTGACCGCGGCGGCGTCGGGCGGGCCGACCGGGTTGTCGTTGTGACCGTCCTCGAGCGACTCCGGCAGGAACGGCTGCGCATGGGGGCCGAGCGCGCGCCGCGTCAGCGAACTGATTTCCTGGCGAAGCTCGGTGCCCTTGATCTTGAGCATCGAGCTTTCGGGCCCGGGCGCGCCGCCGGCCGCCGCCGCGGCGAGGACGCGCATCGTCGTGGTCGACAGGTTGGCCAGTTCGATCTCGATCCGTGCCAGCCGGGCGGCGAACAGCGGATCGTCGAGCAACGGCCTGCCGCCGCGCGTCTGGTGCTGGGCGATGCCCTTCAACCAATGAATGGCGGTGGTCGAGGCGCCGATCATCGACATGCTGGTGCGCTCGTGGGTCAGCAGATATTTGGCGTAGGTCCAGCCACGATTTTCCTCGCCGACGAGATTTTCGGCCGGCACCCGGACGTCGGTGAAGAAGATTTCATTGACTTCATGCTCGCCGTCGAGGGTGATGATCGGGCGCACCTCGATCCCGGGCGAGGTCATGTCGATCAGCAGGAAGCTGATGCCCTCCTGGCGGCGGGGCCCATCGGCGGTGCGGACCAGCGCGAAGATCATGTTGGCGTGCTGGCCAAGCGTGGTCCAGGTCTTCTGGCCATTGACGACATAATGGTCGCCGTCACGGACTGCCCGGGTCTTGAGCGCGGCGAGATCGGAGCCGGCGCCGGGCTCGGAATAGCCCTGGCACCACCAGTCATCGCCCGCCAGCATGCGCGGCAGCCAATGGCTTTTCTGCGCCTCGCTGCCATATTTGAGCAGCACCGGGGCAAGCATCGAGAAGCCGAACGGGACGACCCGCGGGGCATAAGCGAGATTGCCCTCCAGATCGAAGATATAGCGTTCGACGATCGACCAGCCGGTCCCGCCCCATTCGACCGGCCAGTGCGGCGCGAGCCAGCCTTGCGCATTGAGGATCGCCTGCCACTCCTCCTGCTCGGTCTTGGTCATCGGCAGGCCCAGCCGCTCGCGCTCGGCGAAGCGTCGTGGCAATTTGTCGGCGAAAAACTGGCGCACCTCGGCGCGAAATGCTTCCTCGGCGGGCGTGAAAGTCAGGTCCACATCTCTCTCCTCGATCGCCGCTCGCCGAATCATATGATCGTCGGCGCTTGGCGTCCGTCCCCCTTTCCCTGTAGCGCCGGCCAATGGCAAGCGATCGCGACGGGTTGAAGACGCGCTGGACCGCGGTTTTGCTGGCAGGGTCGAGGCCCGGCGGAGACCCGTTCGCGCAGGCCCAGGGTGTTGCACTGAAGCCGCTGATTGCGGTTGGCGGCGAAGCGATGGTCCGGCGGGTGGTTCGGGCACTGCTCGGCGTTGGCCGGATCGCCGGTGTGAGGGTCGTGACGCAGGACATTGCGGCGATCGGCGGCGCGCTCGACGCGGATGCGCGGGTCACCGTCGAACCGTCCGGTCCGACGATCGCCGCGACGATCGAGGCGCTGCTGGCCGACCCCCGAACGCACTTCCCGCTGGTCGTGACGACCGCCGATCATGCGCTGCTGACCCCGGCCATGATCGAGCAATTCCTCGATCGGTCGGCCGGGGCCGATCTCGCCCTCGGCGCGGTCGAGCGGCGCACGCTGATGGCGCGATTGCCGACGACCAAGCGGACCTGGATCGGGTTTCGTGGCGGGGCCTATTCGGGGGCGAACCTGTTCGGCTTCGGATCGCGCGAGGCGGTGCGCGCGGTGGCGTTGTGGCGTGCGGTCGAGCAGGATCGCAAGAAGGGGTGGCGAATGCTGCTCGCCTTCGGACCGGCGCTGCTGCTCGGCGCAGGATTGCGCCTCCGCACCGTCGACCAGTCGCTCGCCGCGATCGGCCGGAAACTCGATCTTGATCTGCGTTGTATCGTGATGAGTGATCCTCTAGCAGCGGTCGACGTCGACAAACCCGCCGACCTCGCGCTCGTCGAGGCGATCCTTTCAGGACATGCATGACCGACCTTGCCATTTACGACATGGACCGGACGATCACGCGCCGCGCCACCTACACGCCGTTCCTGCTCCACTGCGCAAAAACCGCCGCGCCGTGGCGGCTGGCGCTGACACCGGCGGTGGCCGGCTCGATGATCGCCTTTGGCCTGAAAGCGATCGATCGCGCGCGGCTGAAGGAGATCAACCACCATCTGTTGCTCGGCTATGCGCGGAGCGAGGAGGAGGTGAAGCCGCTGGTCGAGGCGTTTGCCGATCAGACCCTGCGCGAGAATATCCAGCCCGGCGCGGTGCGGGCGATCGCGAAGGATCGCGCCGAAGGGCGGCGGCTGGTGATGGCGACGGCGAGTTACGCACTCTACGTCGATGCGATCGCCGAGCGGCTCGGCTTCGACGACGTCATTGCGACGAGGTCGGTGCGCGGCAGCGACGGGCGGTTGATGGCGCGGATCGATGGCGACAATTGCTATGGGCCGGCCAAGCTCAGGATGATCGAGGATTGGATCGACGAAGAGCAGGTCGAGCGCGGCCATGTGCGCTTCTATTCCGACCATCACACCGACGCGCCGGTGTTCGAATGGGCCGATGAGGCGGTCGCGGTGAACCCCAGCCGGGCGTTGCGCAAGCTTGCGACAGCGCGCGGCTGGGAGGTGGCCGACTGGAGCCGCTAGACCGCGTTCAGCGCGTTGGCGAAGTCGGCGATGAGGTCGTCGGCGTTCTCGACCCCGATCGAAATGCGCACGAGATTGTCGGTAATGCCCATTTCGAGCTTGCGATCGTCCGGGACCGACAAGTGAGTCATCGCGGCGGGGGCGCTGGCGAGGGTTTCAGTGCCGCCGAGGCTGACCGCGAGGTAGGCGATCTGGAGCGCGTCGAGGAAGGCGAACGCCTCCTTCTCGCCGCCCTTGAGGTAGAGCGAGAAGGTCGATCCGGCGCCGGTGCAATGGCGGTTGAAGATGTCCGCCTGGCGCGAGCCGGGCTCCAGAAAGCCCAGATAGCCGACGCTTTCGACCTTGGGATGGGTGCGCAGATAGTCACAGACCTTGGCGGCGTTCTCGCCGGCGCGGGTCATGCGCAGTTCGAGCGTTTCGAGGCTGCGCAACAGCATCCACGCGGTGTTGGGGTCGCAGATCGTGCCGATCGTGTTGCGCATCATCCGGACCTTGTCGAGCAGGGCCTTCGAGCCGGTCAGCCCGCCGGCGACGAGGTCGCTGTGGCCACCGGCATATTTGGTGAGGGAGTAGACCGAAATGTCGGCGCCCTGCGCGAGCGGCTTGGCCCACAGCGGGCCGAGAAAGGTATTGTCGATCGCGATCGGGGGGATGTCGTCGCCGGTGAAGGCTTCGGCCCGGGCGGCCGCGACCGCCTCCACATCGACCAGCGCGTTGGTCGGGTTGGCGGGACTTTCCAGATAGATCAACGCGACCCGTCCCATGGTCTTGGCCTTGGCGATCGCGGCGGCGATCACCTCGCGCGTCGCACCCGCGGGGAAGTCGACGTAATGGATCCCGAACTGGCTCATGATCTTGGCGATCAGGCCCTCGGTCGCCGCGTAGAGCGGGCCCGAATGGACGATGACGTCGCCCGGGCGGACGAAGGTCATGAACAATGTGTGGATCGCGGACATTCCGGACGAGAAGGTCAGCGCCTCCTCGGCCTCCTCCCACAACCGCAGCCGGTCCTCGAGGATTTCCTGGTTGGGGCCATTGAAGCGCGAATAGACGAGGCCCTCGGCGCCGCCCGGACGCTTGCCGGTGATGCCCTCGAAGAAGCGCTTCCCTTCGGCGGCGCTTTCGAACACGAAGGTCGAAGTGAGGAAAATCGGCGGCTTCAACGAGCCCTCCGACAGCACCGGGTCAAAGCCATGGCCCATCATCAGGGTCGCCGGGCTGAGCTGGTGATTGCCGATGCGGGTGCGCGGCGTCTTGGGGCGGCGGCTGGTCGAGCTTATATCGTCGGTCACTGGTTTCTCCTGTAACTATCTCGATAGCCGTTGCCGCGCTTGCGCGCTAGGGCGCGAGCCCGATCAGCGAGAATTGCCGGCCATAGTCGGCCTCGCCGCGATGCGTGGCGCGGCGGTAGCTGAAAAAGCGCTCGTCGTCGGCATAGGTGTCGAGGCCCACGCCGGCCGCGCTGGCGACCCCGGCGGCGGCGAGGCGCGCGACGACATAGGCTTCAAGATCGAAGTGCGGTGTCGGGCAATCGGCGAAAAAGCGCGCATTGGCGGGGTCGGCGGCGAGGAAGCGCTGGCGGAAGGCATCCTCGACCTCGTAGCTCGCCTGGGCAATGCACGGGCCGACCACGGCGACGATCCGGTCACGCGCCGCGCCCAGCGCTTCCATCGCCGCGATGGTCGCATCGGTGATCCCGTCGATCGCCCCGCGCCACCCGGCATGCGCCGCGCCGATCACCCCGGCGTCGCGGTCGGCGAGGAGCACGGGCGCGCAGTCGGCGGTGACGATGCCGAGCAGAAGGCCGGGCTGGTCGGTGACCAGCGCGTCGGCCTTGGGACGCCGGTCGAACGGCCATGGCTCGGCGACGACGCAGTCCGCCGAATGGACTTGATAGACCCTGGCGAGGGCGGCGCCGGGAAGCACGGCCTCGCATGCACGGCGAATATTCTCGCTGATCGCGGCGGGGTCGTCGTCGCTGCCCGAGCCGACGTTGAGCCCGGCGAGTGGCCCGGTCGAGACCCCTCCGCGGCGACCGAGGAAGCCGTGCGCCACGTCCTCGAGCGGCGCCGCGCGAATGACCTCGACCGTCATAGCGCCACGCGCATGATGATGTCCTCATCGGCATGTTTGCCGACCATGAAGATGTAGGAGGCGATCCAGGTGAAGCCTCGCTTGGCATAGAAGCGGCGGGCGCGGTGGTTGTCGATGTAGACGCTCAATTGGAGGTGGCGCGCCCCCGTGCCGCGGGCCCGCGCGGTCGCCCAGTCCATCAGCCGGGCGCCAATCCCTTGTCCGGTGGCGGCCTGGAGGACGTAGATCTGGCGAAGCTCGATCGTATCGGGCGGGGTCTCGACCGGGAAGTCGGGCGGGCCGAGCTTGACGAAGCCGATCGCGGTGCCGTCGGCGGCGCGGGCGAGCTGGAAGTGGAAGCTCGGGTCGGCCAGTTCGCGGGCGAAGTCGGCGGCGGTCTTGGTCGCGAGGAAGGCGGCGAGGTCCTCGGGCGCATAGAGGTGAGCGAAGGTTTCGGTGAAGCTCGACCGGAACAGCGCCGCGACGAGCGCGGCGTCGGCGGTGGTTACGTCGCCGAGCGTTGCAGTCATGCGCGGAAGCCCGCGGGTTCGGGCCAATCGGGAGCGTGGACGGCGATCACCTTGAACAATTCGCCCATTTCGGCCCCATCGCACAAGCGGCGTCGCGCGGCGGCGATTTCTTGGGTCCGGGCCGGCGACTTGGCGGCCAGCGCCATCGCCCGGGCGCCGATGCCGAGGCGTTCGAGCCAGCTGCCCTGGCTGACGAGGGGGGTGACGACCGCCGGCTCCGCTGCCCCGGCGAGCGCTTCGAAATCGACATGGGCTGTCAGGTCCTGTTCGCCGGGGCTGGCGAGCGGGTCGGCAAAGGCATGCGCCCGAACTGCCTGAAGCGTGTCGCCCTGAGAGGTGCGGGCATGTCCATAGTCGATGATCAGCGCGGCGCCGCCATGCGCGACCAGATGCTGGGCGAGCGCGACCATCGCTACCGCTCGCGCGGGCGAGGCTTCGCGGACTGCGCCATCGCCGCTGAAGGCCAGCTGGTCGTCCCGCAACATGACCCGGCGCTCTTCCCCCGCGGCGAGCTGCCTGACCGGCAGCGCGTCGAAAAATTCATTCGCAACGAGCAGCAAGGGTCGCTGCGGCAGGTCGTCGATCCGGTCGTGCCAGGTCGCGTCGGGGACGAGCCGCGCTTGCGCCGCGCGGAGGGCCGGACTGGTCTCGACGAAATGGACCTCCCCGGCGAAGCCACCGCTGCGCAGGACGCGCAGGGCATCGGCGGCAAGTGTCCCGCGACCGGGGCCGAGCTCGGCGAACATGGCTTCGCTCGGCGCCCCCGCCCGCAGCCACAGGTCGGCGAGCGCTGCGCCAACCAGCTCGCCGAACATCTGCGAAATTTCGGGCGCAGTGGTGAAGTCGCCGCGCACCCCGAGCGGATCGCGGGCGGCATAATAATGCGCGTTGCACGCCGCCATATAGTCGTCGACCCCGATCGATCCTTCCGCGGCGATCCGCGCGCGGAGCTGGTCGGCGAAGTCGTCCCCGGTCGTCACGCGACGCTGGCAGTGCCCGCGATCGGTTCGACGCGCTGCCGCCGGGCATTGGCGGTGGCCATCAGGTAGAGCCCGCCGAGGATCATCGGGATGCACAGCCACTGCCCCATGTGGAGATGGGTGACCTCGGCGAAGTGCGACAGCTGGGCGTCGGGCTCGCGGATATATTCGAGGCCGAAGCGGAAAATGCCATAGAACAACACGAACGCGCCGACCAGCTTGCCCGGCTGGTAGCGCGCCTGCGTCCGCCAGAACATGACGGCGAGGATCGCGAACAGAACGAGGCCTTCGAGCCCGGCTTCATAGAGCTGGCTCGGGTGGCGTGGCGGGCCAAGCACGGTGATACCGGCGACGGTCTCGGGAAAGCGCACCCCCCAGGGCAGGCTGGTCTGGCCGCCCCATAGCTCATGGTTCATGAAGTTGGCGCAGCGTCCGAGGAACAGGCCGATCGGCGCGGTGCAGGCGACATAGTCGTGGACTCGCAGCCAGTTGAGACCGTTCTTGCGGGCGAGGTAGATGATCCCGAGCGACGTGCCGATGACCCCGCCGTGAAAGCTCATGCCCCCGTCCCACAGCTTGAAGATGTCGGCCGGGTGGGAAAGGTAATAGCCGAGGTTGTAGAACAGGACATAGCCGAGCCGTCCGCCGAGGATCACCCCGAGCGACGAGTAGAACACGAGGTCGTCGGCATGGCGCCGGGCAAGCGGGGCGCCGGGCTGGTCGATCAGCTTCAGCATGTAGAAATAGGCCGCGAAGATGCCGGCGAGATAGGCCAGGCTGTACCATTTGAGCTGGAAAAAGCCGAGATCGAGCGCGACCGGCGAGAGGTGCAGGTCGGTCCAGTTGATCGCCCCGATAACTGTTGAATACATTGGGCTTCCCCCTCCGGCTTCGCCGCCTCATAAGGGCGCCAGCCACAAAGGCAAAGGAGGGAAGATGCGCTCGGAACTGGACGCCAAGTTTGATCAGTCATTGGCGGAGGTAACGGGCCCCGGGGGGAGGATCGTGCTCGGCAGGGATGGCGCCGGTCGGACCATCGTGACGAACCTGCCGCCGACCTTGCCAGCGTTCTTCGACGCATTCTGCGCGCTGAACGGCGCGGTTGAGGCGATCGTCGCTGGGGACGAGCGGCTGAGCTTCGCCGAGCTCAATGCGTGGGCCAACCGGCTGGCCCCGGCACTGGTCGCTCGGGGTATCGCCAAGGGCGACCGCGTCGGGATCGCGATGCGCAACTGTCCGTCGTGGGTCATCTGTTACATGGCGGCGTTGAAGGCGGGCGCGATCGCAACGCTCGTCAACGGCTGGTGGCAGCCTGCGGAACTCGATCATGCGCTGCGGCTGACCGAGCCGAGGCTGATTATCGCCGACGCTCCCCGCGCGGCGCGGATCGCCGAGACCGGGACGAGCTGCGAGGTCGTCACCCTGCCGATCGAGCAAAAGCTTGAAGCAGCGCTGGCACCGCTGCTCGACGGCGCGCCAAGTGCGGCGCTGCCCGAGATCAACCCCGACGACAATGCGACGATCCTGTTCACGTCGGGGTCGACCGGCAATGCCAAGGGCGCCCTGTCGACCCATCGCGCGGTCACCAGCGGCATTTATACCTATGCCACCGGGCTGTTGACCCTGCTCGGTATCCTTACGGAGGAAGGCCGGGCGCCGGCCAATCCGCCGCGCACGCTGGTTGCCGTGCCCTTTTTCCACGTTACCGGTGAAGTGCCGCTGCTGCTCAACAGTTTCGTCATCGGGCGCGGCATGGTGATCATGCCGAAGTGGGACGTGGACGAGGCGATGCGGCTGATCGAACGCGAAAGGGTCACCTATTTCGTCGGCGTTCCGACGATGAGCCTGGAGCTGATGAATCATCCGGCGCGGGTCGACCACGACCTGTCGTCGCTGACCGACATCACGGCCGGCGGCGCGGCGCGGCCGGTCAGCCATGTCGAGCGGCTCGCCCACGAATTCCCGGGCGCGCAGCCCGCGCTGGGCTATGGGTTGACCGAGAC
This sequence comes from Pseudomonadota bacterium, assembly GCA_030775565.1. GTDB lineage: Bacteria > Pseudomonadota > Alphaproteobacteria > Sphingomonadales > Sphingomonadaceae > Sphingomicrobium. The sequence continues at coordinate 22,237 of JALYIX010000074.1, forward strand.
CAACGCGGTCGGCTGCTCGAACTTCTGGAGCAACTACGCCGCCAAGCCCGCCTCGACCGGGCGCGCGCAGGCACCGCTCGTCGAGGTTGAGATTCTCGGGCCCGGCGACCAACCCCTTGGCCCAAATGAGCGCGGCGAAATCGGCATTCGCTCGGCGGCCAATATCACGGGCTACTGGAACAACCCCGCGGCGACCGCGGCGGCCTTCACGACTGACGGTTTCCTGCGCACCGGGGACATCGGTTATCTCGACGAGGACGGCTATTTGTTCATCGTCGACCGCAAGAAGGAAATCATCATTCGTGGCGGCGAGAATATCGCCTCGTCCGAGGTCGAGGAAGCGCTCTATGCGCATGAGGCGGTCGGCGAAGCGGCGGTGTTCGCCGCGCCCGACGAGCGTCTGGGCGAAGTGCCGGTGGCGGTGTTGCACGCGAGCGAGGGCCATGCGCTGGACGAGGCCGAGCTCAGGGCGTTTCTCGCGCCGCGACTGGCGGCGTTCAAGGTGCCGGCGAAGATGTATTTCTCGGCCGAGCCCCTGCCCAAGCTCGGCACGGGCAAGATCGACCGGGTCAGCCTGAAGGCGAAGTTCGCGCATTGAAGGTCGACCGAAGGACGTTGCTGGTCGGCGGCGGCGCCGGGGTGGGCCTCGTCGTCGCACTGGCGGCCTGGCCCCGCCATGTCGGAAGTGGGCTGCGCGCGGGCGACAAGGAAGCGGTGCTCGGGCCGTTCATCAAGGTCGCGGAGAGTGGCCGGGTGACCGTCGCGGTGCCGCAGGCGGAGACCGGACAGGGAAGCTGGACCGGCCTTGCCCAGATCGTCGGCGACGAGCTTGGCGCGAAATGGGAGACGATGGCGGTCGAGCCGGCGCCTTCGTCGCCGCTCTATGCCAATCCGTTGATGGACGTCGCCGGGCTGCGGCCGTGGACAGTGCGCGAGACGTGGGCGCGGCTGCGCGTGAC
>JALYIX010000075.1 GCA_030775565.1 Pseudomonadota bacterium
TGGCTGAAGCTCTGCTTGACCTTGCCGGTCTCGACCGTGCGCTTCACGCCCAGTGGGGGCCGGGTGCCAAGCTTGGGCTTGTCGCTCTGGTCGGTCATTCTATTCCTTCGTCATTTACAGCAGCCGAGACGCGGCCCGGAGCGGCAATGCCGCCCTCTAGCCCCGCTTCGGGAGAGATGAAAGCTTGCCACCGGCTGAGCGCGCGCAAGACGCGAGCGGCGGCGGCACGATCGATCAGCGCGACATGTACCACATTTTCGCGGCCAAGCGCCATCGACAAGATGGGGCGTTCGCATGGAAAAACCAGCCCGCGCTGATAGCCCAGATCCTGCGCCCCGCCGACCCGCCACGCCGCATCGAGTTTCTTGTTGCCGTCTTCGCTGGCGTCGGCGGCGTGAAGCAGCAGGTGGACCTGGCCGGCGCGGGCGGCACTTTCGATCTTGTCGGCGCCGGAAAGCAGCGTACCGCCGCGCGCCTCGAGGCCGAGCCGGTCGAGCGTGGCCTGGCGAAGCGCACCCTCGATCCGCTCGCCAAGGTCAGCAGGAATATCGAGCGCGGTGGTCTTGAACGCGCGGGACAGGGCGCCCTTGAGCTTGCTTTTGGCGTTGGCAGCGTCGAGCGCGCCCCGGCTCACCCCGATCCACGCGCCACGCCCCGGCGCCCGCGCGCCGACATCGGGCGCGACCTGGCCGTCAGGGCCAAGCGCGAGCCGGATCAGCGAATCACGCGTGCCTTGAGCACGGGTCAGGACGCAGGTGCGAACCGTGTCCGCCACCCGCGCCTCACGGCCGTTGACCAGTGGTTGATCGCCTAGCGGGTCATTCTGCTTGTTCCGCAACCGCGTCCTCCCCGGAAGCAGTCGCAGGCGTGACTTCGTCCTCGAACCAGTGCGCGCGGGCGGCCATGATGATCTCGTTGCCCTGATCTTCGGACAGCTTGAAGTCGGCCAGGATGCCGCCCTTGTCCTCGGGCCGCTTGACGGCGGTCTCGGCTCTACGGCGCGGTTCTGCACGCTTCTGCTGGATCAGTTCGTCGGTGGCGAGGTCGGCAAGGTCGTCGAGTGTGCGAATATTCGCCTTGCCGAGCACGACCAGCATCGCTTCGTTGAGGTGCGGCAGCTCGGCCAGCGCATCCTCGACACCCAGCTCGCGGCGCTTCTCGCGCGACGCGGCTTCACGCCGCTCGAGCGCTTCGGCGGCGCGGCTCTGCAATTCGCTGGCGATGTCGTCGTCGAGCCCCTCGATCGAGGCGATTTCGTCGCTGTCGACGTAGGCGACTTCCTCCATCGTCGTGAAGCCCTCGGCGACGAGCAGCTGGGCGAGCGTCTCGTCGACGTCGAGGTCCTCCTGGAACATGGTCGACCGCTCGACGAACTCGCGCTGGCGCTTCTCGCTCGCATCGGCCTCGGTGAGGATGTCGATCTGGCTATTGGTCAGTTGGCTGGCCAAGCGGACATTCTGCCCGCGGCGGCCGATGGCGAGGCTCAGCTGGTCGTCGGGAACGACCACTTCGATGCGGCTCTCCTCCTCGTCGATCAACACGCGCGCGACCGTCGCCGGCTGCAACGCGTTGACGACGAAGGTGGCAAGGTCCTCGCTCCACGGGATGATGTCGATCTTCTCGCCCTGCATTTCCTGGACGACGGCCTGGACGCGGCTGCCCTTCATGCCGACGCAGGCGCCGACCGGGTCGATGCTGCTGTCATAGCTGATGACGCCGATTTTCGCGCGCGACCCAGGATCACGAGCAGCGGCCTTGATCTCGATGATGCCGTCGTAAATCTCGGGCACTTCCTGCGCGAACAATTTCTTCATGAAGTCGGGATGCGCGCGGGACAGGAAGATCTGCGGCCCGCGCGGTTCGCGCGCGACGCGCAGGATGAGGCTGCGGATACGATCGCCGACGCGGACCATTTCGCGCGGGATCTGCTGGTCGCGGCGGATGACACCCTCGGCGCGGCCAAGGTCGACCACGACATGGCCGAACTCGACGCGCTTGACGACACCGGTGATGATCTCGCCGCCGCGCTCCTTGAATTCCTCATATTGGCGGTCGCGCTCGGCATCGCGGACCTTCTGGAAGATGACCTGCTTGGCGGCCTGCGCGGCGATTCGGCCGAACTCGATCGGGGGCAGCGGATCGACGATGAAGTCGCCCACGGCCGCGTCGGCCTGAAGCTTTTGTGCGCCCTTCAGATCGATCTGCTTGAAATAATCGTCGACCTCTTCGGTCACCTCGACCACGCGCCACAGGCGCAAGTCGCCGGTCGTCGGATCGAGCTTGGCGCGGATGTCGTTCTCGGCGCCATAGCGGGCACGGGCGGCGCGCTGGATCGCGTCCTCCATCGCCTCGATGACGATGCCGCGGTCGATCAATTTCTCCTTCGCGACCGAATCGGCGATGGCGATGAGTTCGGCCTTGTTGGCGCTGGGGCCGGCGGTCGGGGGGGCAATCGTTGCCATCTTAACTCTCCGTCTCTTCGATTTGGTCGGCGCCCTCGATGCTGAGCGGCGCGGTGGCGTTGATGAGCTTGTCGGTCAGCAGCAGCTTGGCCGCAGCGACCGACGAAAAAGGAAAGGCGCGGGCGCCCTTGGGGGACGAGATGGTGACGATGTCGCCGTCGATCCCGTCGATGATTCCGCTGATCTGCTTGGCCCCGTCCTGCGGTTCGATGAACTTGATCCGCGCCTCGTGCCCGGCCCAGTCGGCAAAGTCCGAGGGGCGGGTCAGCGGACGGTCGATCCCGGGCGACGACACTTCGAGGCGATAAGCCCCTTCGACCGGATCGCGGCCGGCGGCTTCCTCGGCGTCGATCACGTCCGAAATGCGCCGTGACAGCGCCTCGCAATCGGCGATGACGAGCTGGCGCGTGTCGGGCCGCTCGGCCATCACCTGCAGCGTCGGGTCCGACGTCCCGCCGATCATGATCACGCGCACCAGGTTGAGCCCGAGCGCTTGCGCTTCGGGTTCGATGAGGCGGGTGATCGCGGCAATGTCGGCCAAGGAGTCGTCCTGAACAAGATAAGCAGTCTCGGCGCCGGGTTCGGTAAGGAACCCAGCCTCAGCATCCGGCGATGTCGAGGAGTGCATGATGATATAGGCCGGTCGAGGCCGTCGCGCAAGCGCTTCAGCCTCTGAGCGCCTGACCCTCCGCGCGGATCCGGATGGTGAGGACAAGGGCGTTGAGAATCGAGAAGATCAGCGCCGTCTGGCCCAGGCCAAAGGTCAGCGGCAGCACGGCGATCTCGCCGATGACGACGAGGTAATTGGGGTGGTTGACGAAGCGATAGGGCCCCCGCGCGACGAGCTGCTCGCCCGGCACGATGATGATCCGCGTCGTCCAGCGCGGCCCCAGCGTTCGCAGCGTCCACACCCGAAGCGCGGTCAGCAGCCCGAACAGCGCGAGAAAGCCGAGGTGGACCGGCCGGCCCGGCGCCTGCAGCCACAGCGCGGCAAGCCACAGGATGTGAACCGCGACGATCAGCGGGTAATGCCCGGGCGCGACCTCATGGCCGCCTTGAGCCAACAGCTTGCGCGTATTGGCCTTCGCCACGGGCAGTTCGCTGGCGCGCTGGAGGGTGACGAAGCCAAGGATGGCGATTGCCGGCCACAGCGGACCGGGGCCGAACAGGGTCACGGTCGCCGCAGGGAGAGCGCCGCAAGGGTGAAGCCCGGGCCGAGCGCGGTCATCAGGGTCCGGCTTGGCAGCCCTTGCTCGAGCAGGCGCTGGAGCACGAACAGGACCGTCGGCGCGGACATGTTGCCATGCTCGCGAAGGACCGCACGTTCGACGTCGAGCGTACCGGTCTGCAGGCCGAGCGCCGACTCCATCGCCGTCAGCACCTTCGCCCCGCCGGGGTGGCTGCACAGCCGGTCGATGTCGGCGAAGGTCAGGCCAAGGTCGCTCAGGATCGCGTCGAGCCCTTCGCGCAGATTGCCTTCGAGGAATGGCGGGATCGCTCGGTCGAAGACGACCGCCAGCCCGGGGTCCTCGACCCGCCAGCCCATGATGTCGAGCGTGCCCGGCCACAGCCGCTCGCCCGATCCTTCGACTTGCGCCAGCGCATCGCCTTCGGTCGAAATCACCGCGGCTGCGGCGCCATCGCCGAACAGTGCGGTGGCAACGATCGCGGCGGGGTCGTCGCTGTCGAGACGGATTGAGATCGAGCAGGTCTCGACCGTCACGAACAGCCAGCGTGAGCCGGGCTCGGCGACGGCAAGGCGGGCGGCGGTGGCGAGGCCGGAAACGCCACCGGCGCAGCCGAGTCCGAACACCGGCACACGGCGGACATCGGCCCGCAAGCCGATCGCCGCGGCGTTGCGCGCCTCGAGGCTCGGCGTGGCGATCCCCGTGGTCGACACCGCGACCACGCCGTCGATGTCAGCCGGCGTCAATCCGGCGCGTTCGATCGCACCACGCGCAGCTTCGACGAACAAGGCGTCGGCGGCCGCGAGATAGGTCTTGTTGCGCTGGGCCCAACCGTGGTTCTCGCCGTACCATTCGAGTGGCGCGACCAATTGCCGCTCGTCGATCCCGGCATTGTCGAACACCCCCGAGAGTCGATCGAAGAGGGCCTTGCGCCCGGCGAACAGTGCGCGGCCGGTCGCCTTCGCCTCGTCCTGGCTGATCGGGAAGGGGGGCACCGCGGTCGCGAGCGAGAGAAGGGAAGCGGTCAGGGGGGGAACTTTCTGGTAGGGTGAAGAGTAACGGTTGCCATGCGCTACTGGATGCAAAGCTCGTTGGCACGGACATTGTTCCTTGGCCTCACTCTCGCCTCCTGTTCGGCGGCCCCGTCGAGCGAGGCGCAGGGCAAGAAAAGTTCCGGAAAACCCTT
>JALYIX010000076.1 GCA_030775565.1 Pseudomonadota bacterium
GTCATGCTGTGGGACCGCGGCAAGTGGATCCCCCACCCCGACAAGGACCCGCGCAAGACGATCGAGGAAGGCCATCTCCATTTCACCCTCGTCGGCGAGCGGATGAAGGGCGAGTGGGTGATGTTCCGATTGAAGGGCAAGCCCGGCGAAAAGGCCGAGAACTGGATGCTCAAGAAGGTCACCGACGATCATGCCGACGATCATGGCGAGGCGCTGGTCGAGGAGGGCCTGACCAGCGTCACGACCGACCGGACGATGGCCGAGATCGCCTCGGGAAACGACGAGTGGCAAAGCAATCGCGGCGGCAAGAAAGGCGGCGCGAAGAAAAAGGCGCCTTCGACCCCGCCCCCCGACTTTCGCGCTCCCCAGCTCGCCACGCTGGTCGACGCCGTGCCCGCGGGGTCCGACTGGCTGTTCGAATATAAATATGACGGCTACCGGCTGCTGCTCGCAACCGGGGGCGGCGCCGCGACCGCGTGGACCCGCAATGGCAAGGACTGGTCGGACAAGTTTCGCGGGATCGTCCAGGCCGCCGCAGGGCTTCCCGCGGGCTGCCTGATCGATGGCGAGGCGGTCGCGCTCGGCAAGAACGGGAAGCCCGACTTCCAGCTCCTCCAGGCGAGCCTCAAGGGCGGCAAGGCCGACCTCGCCTTCTACGCCTTCGACCTGATCGTCGACCGCGGCGAGGACATCTCCAGGCTCGGCAATCTGGAACGCAAGGAACGGCTTGCCGCGCTGCTCAAGGGGCAGGTCGGGGCGATCCTCTACGGCGACCATATCCTCGCCAAGGGCGAAGCGCTGTTCGAGGCGATCTGCGCCGAGCGCGGCGAGGGGATCATCGCCAAGAAGGCGAGCGCCCCCTACTCGGGCAGGCGCGCGAAAAACTGGCTCAAGGTCAAGTGCGTCAACCGCCAGGAATTCGTCATCATCGGCTGGCAGGAGAGCGACAAGCGCCGCGGCTTCCGCGCGCTCCACCTCGCCGCGCGCGAGGGCAAGACGCTGACCTATGCCGGCAAGGTCGGGACCGGTTTCGACGGCGCCCTGCTCGAAAGCCTGTCCGAGACGATGGCCCCGCTCGAGGTCAAGGAGCCCCCGGCGGTCGTCCCGCGCAATGTCCGCCGTGGCTCGCACTGGATTGCACCCAAGCTCGTGTGCGAAATCGCCTTTACCGAATTCACCACCGAGGGCGTCCTGCGCCACCCCAGCTTCATCGCCCTGCGCGAGGACAAGCGCGCCGACCAGGTCGTTCGCGAAGTCCCGGAAAAAGTCGCCAAGCCCGCCAGGAAACAGAAGACCGAACTCGCCACCTTCGCCTCGTTGGGCGCGCGGATCACCAATCCCGACCGGGTCATCTTCCCCGGCGACGAGATCAGCAAGGGCCAGCTCGCCGACTATTATGCCGCGATCGCCGCGCCGATCATGGTCGACGCCGCCAACCGCCCGCTGACCCTCATTCGCTGTCCGCAGGGGCGCGCCAAGAAATGCTTCTTCCAGAAGCACGACACCGGCTCGATGGGCGATTTCGTCCACCATGTCCCGGTCACCGAAAAGGACGGCTCGACCGAGGATTATCTCTACGTCACCCAGGTCGAGGGCCTGCTCGGCTGCGTCCAGATGGGGACGATCGAATTCCACGGCTGGGGCAGCCGCATCGATCCGCTCGAAAAGCCCGATCGGCTGGTGTTCGATCTCGACCCCGACGAGGGGCTCGACTTCGGCGCGGTGCGCGACGGGGCCGAGCAGCTGCGCGCGCTGCTTGCCGACCTCGGGCTCGAGACATTTCCCTTGCTTTCGGGCGGGAAGGGCATCCACGTCGTCGCCCCGCTCGACCAGACCGCCGACTGGCCTGCGGTAAAGAGCTTCGCCGACCGCTTCAGCCGCGCGATCGCCGAGAAATACCCGGAAAAATTCACCGCCAACATCCGCAAGAACCAGCGCACCAATCGCATCTTCGTCGATTGGCTGCGCAACCAGCGCGGCGCGACCGCGGTGCTGCCTTACTCGGCGCGGGCCCGCGAGGGCGCGCCGGTGGCGGCGCCGATCGACTGGAGCGAGGTCGCGGGGACCAGCGGCGGCAACCGCTTCACCATCCGCGACATCGACGAACTGCTCGAACGAGCGGGTTCGAAGTTGCTGGCGGGCTGGGGGCAGGCGAACCAATCGCTCCCCGACCTCTAGCGCGGCTG
>JALYIX010000077.1 GCA_030775565.1 Pseudomonadota bacterium
GCCTATGACGATCCCGCCACCGGCAAGCGCCTGCTCTACTGGGGCAGCGGCTTCGGCCCGATCAAGGTCCGCGAACTTGCCCGCGACCGGCTGGGCTTTGCGCCGGGGAGCAGCGCAAAGCCCCTCCTCGCCCCGATCAAAAGCGACGATCCCGGCGAATATCGCCGTCTCGTCGAAGGCGCCTGGGTCACCCGCCACGGCGGCTATTATTATCTCTTCGCGTCGGGCGACAATTGCTGCGGGCCCAAGGCGCATTACGCCGTGTTCGTCGCCCGCTCGCGGTCCGCCACAGGTCCGTTCGCCATCCGCCCGACCCCGAGTAACGTCGTCGTCGAAGCCAATGCGCGGTGGATCGCGCCCGGCCACAACAGTGTCATGCGCGACGCCCACGGGACCGATTGGCTGCTCTACCATGCGGTCGATGCACGGCATCCCCGGGCAAAGCCATCGGACGAGATCAACACCCGCCGCGTCATGCTCCTCGACCGGCTTCTGTGGCGCAACGGCTGGCCCGTCCTCAGCGGTCGCCAACCCCACTGACGGTCGCGGTTCAGGCCGCCTTGCGCGCCAATTCCTTGCTGATGCCGAGCGCGGCGAGCGTGCAGATCGCGCCCGACAGCAGGTAAATGCCGACCGACCACAAGCCGAAATGGCTCGCCAGGAACAGCGCGACGAGCGGTGCGAAGCCAGCCCCGATCAGCCAGGCCGAATTGGCGACGATCGCCGCCCCGGTGTAGCGACGCTCGGACGGGAAGCTGCTGTTGACCACCCCCGACGACTGGCCGAACGCCAACCCGAGCAAGGCAAAACCCGCGACCATGTAGATCAGTTCGCCAAGCCCGCCGGCGCCGAGCAGCTGCGGCGCGAACCCGCTATAGGCCCCGATCAGCACTGCCGACACGCCGAGCACCGCGCGGCGCCCGACCCGATCGGCGATCAACCCCGAGGCGAGGATCGCAAGCACGCAGACCACCGCCCCGCCGCCCTCGATCAGCAGGAACCGCTCGGGCCGCTCACCGGCGTAGAGCGTCACCCACGACAGCGGGAATACGGTGACGAGGTGGAACAGCGCAAAGCTGGCGAGCGGGGCCAGCGCGCCAAGCAGGATCGTCCGCCACTCGGCGAACAAGGTCTCGAACGCCGGCGAAGGCTGGAGCTCGCGGCTCTCGAACAATCGCTCGAACTCGGGCGTCATGACCAGCCGCAGCCGCGCGAACAGCGCGACGACGTTGATCGCCAGCACGACGAAGAAGGGATAGCGCCAACCCCACGACAGGAAGTCCTCTGGGCTGAGCAGGACCAGGAAATAGGCGAACAGCCCCGCCGCGACGATCAGCCCCAAGGGCGCGCCGAGCTGCGGGATCATCGCATACCAGCCGCGCCGCTCCTCGGGCGCATTGAGCGCAAGCAGCGCCGGCAGCCCGTCCCACGCCCCGCCCAATGCCATCCCCTGCCCGAAACGGAACAGGCCGAGCAGCACCGCGGCCAGCCAGCCGACCTGCGAATAGCCCGGCAACAGCGCGATCGCCATGGTGCAGCCGCCGAGCAGGAACAGCGCGACCGTCAGCTTGACCCCGCGCCCGTGATTGCGGTCGATCGCCATGAACAATAGCGTCCCGAACGGCCGCCCGACGAACGCCAGCGCAAACAGCGCGAAGGAGTATAGCGTGCCCGTCAGCCGGTCGGCGAACGGAAACACCAGCGACGGGAACACCAGCACCGACGCGATCGCATAGACGAAGAAATCGAAGAACTCGCTCGTCCGCCCGATGATCACCCCGATCGCGATTTCGCCCGGCGCGATGCGATGGTCGCCGGCATTGACGAGGCGCGCGTCGCGTTCGAGCGGCGTCGAGGAGGCGGCGGCGGTCGGTGAACTCATTTCTTCGCTCCACGGGCCCAGCGGTTGCCCCAGCTCGTTTCTATGCCGATAAGGCACGTTCGGCGGGATTGGACAAAATGTCCAATGTAGCGGCACGGCCGAGCCGCCTAACGGGGCCGACATGCGCAATTATTTGCCGAAGGTCACACCGATCGCACTTGCAGCGGCAGTGCTGTCGCTCGGTGCCTGCCACGGGGCGGTGCTCGACCCGGCGGGCGACATCGCGCTTCAGGAACGCAACCTGATCTATGCCTCGACCGGGCTGATGCTGCTGATCATCATCCCCGTGATGATCCTGATCGTGGTGTTCGCCTGGCGCTACCGGGCGGGCAATCGCGAAGCGACCTATGATCCCAATTTCGACCATTCGACCTCGCTCGAACTCGTCATCTGGTCGGCGCCCCTGCTGATCATCATTGCACTCGGCGCGCTCACCTGGTCGAGCACGCATCTGCTCGACCCATTCCGGCCGATCGACAAGGTCGCGGGCAAGGCGGTCGATCCAAAGCTGCAGCCGCTGCGCATCCAGGTCGTCGCGCTCGACTGGAAATGGCTGTTCATCTATCCCGAGCAGGGGATCGCGACGGTCAACGAACTGGCCCTCCCAATCGGTCGCCCGGTGCGCTTCGACATTACCTCGACCAACATGATGAACACCTTCTACGCGCCGACCCTAGCGGGGATGATCTATGCCATGCCGGGGATGCAAAGCACGATGCACGCGGTGCTCAACCGGCCGGGCGATTCCGAAGGCTTTTCGGGCAACTATAGCGGCGCGGGCTTCTCCGACATGCGCTTCAAGCTGCACGGGCTCGACCAGGCCGGCTTCGACCGCTGGGTCGCCGAGGCCAAGGGCAGCGGCCACGGCCTTGCCACCCCCGACTATCTCGCGCTGGTCAAGCCGAGCGAAAAAGTCCCCGCGATGCGCTTCGCTGCGGTCGAGCCGGGCCTGTTCGACCGCATCGTCAACCGCTGCGCGACGCCCGGCACGCCGTGCATGAAGGACGTCATGGCGCATGATGCCACGAGCGCCTTGGGCATGCCGCCCGCCCACGGTTCCATCCCGCAGCCGGGCGCAAAGCCCGACGGCGCGCTGTTCAAGTCGCCCGGCGAAATGGCGCCCGGCCCCAACGTCACCAAGCCGCGCCAGCCCGGAGCGCCCGGCGCCACCGACCCGGCGTCGCCGCGCAACCGCGACATGTCGCTCCTCGCCCTCCCCAACGCCCCCTTGCAGGCCTGAGCCGAAAAATGTCCGACACTCTCCTCAAGATCATCTTCGGCCGGCTGTCGTGGGAATCCTTCCCGATCCACGAACCGATCCTCCTGATCACCTTCGCGGTGGTCGTGACGCTTGGTGCGGTCGTCGTCGGCGCGGTCACCAAGTTCGGCCTGTGGGGCTGGCTGTGGCGCGAGTGGTTCACCAGCGTCGATCACAAGAAGATCGGCATCATGTACATCATCCTTGGCATCGTCATGCTGCTGCGCGGCTTTGCCGATGCGCTGATGATGCGCGCCCAGCAGGCGATCGCGTTCGGCGCCAACCAGGGCTACCTCAATTCGCACCACTATGATCAGATCTTCACCGCGCACGGGACGATCATGATCTTCTTTGTCGCGATTCCCCTGATCGTCGGGCTGGTCAACCTCGTCATGCCGCTCCAGATCGGCGCGCGCGACGTCGCCTTCCCCTATCTCAACAATCTCAGCTTCTGGCTGACCGTGGCGGGCGCGCTGCTGACGATGGTGTCGCTGTTCGTCGGCGAATTCTCGCGCACCGGCTGGCTCAACTATGTTCCCGTCTCGAACCTCCAGAACAGCCCCGACACCGGTCCCGACTATTACCTTTGGGCGCTGCAGATCGCGGGCGTCGGCACGACTCTATCGGCGATCAACATGGTCACCACGATCATCAAGATGCGCACGCCGGGCATGACGATGATGAAGATGCCGATCTTCTGCTGGACCGCATTGTGCAGCAACGTGCTGGCTATCGCCATCTTCCCGGTGCTGACGGCGGCCTTCGCGATGCTTATGCTCGATCGCTACGTCGGCACCGATTTCTTCACCAACGACCTCGGCGGCAACCCGATGATGTACTGGAACCTGGTGTGGATCTGGGGCCATCCCGAGGTCTATGTCCTCGTCCTGCCCGTCTTCGGCATCTATTCCCAAATCACCGCGACCTTCTCGGGCAAGCCGCTGTTCGGCTATTCCTCGATGGTCTACGCGACCGTCGTCATCACCATCCTCTCCTACCTCGTCTGGCTCCACCACTTCTTCACGATGGGCTCAGGCGCGAGCGTCAACAGCTTCTTCGGCATTGCAACGATGGTCATCTCGATCCCCACCGGGGCCAAGATCTTCAACTGGCTGTTCACCATGTACCGCGGCCAGATCCGCTTCGAGCTGCCCATGATGTGGGTCGTCGCCTTCATGCTGACCTTCGTCGTCGGCGGGATGACCGGCGTCCTGCTCGCTGTCCCCCCCGCCGATTTCGTGCTCCACAACTCACTGTTCCTCGTCGCCCATTTCCACAACGTCATCATCGGCGGCGTGGTCTTCGGGCTGTTCGCGGGAATGACCTACTGGTTCCCCAAGGCATTCGGGTTCAAGCTCGACCCTTTCTGGGGCAAGGTCGCCTTCTGGGGCTGGGTGATCGGCTATTGGGTCGCCTGGACGCCGATCTACATCGTCGGACTGATGGGCACGACGCGACGGGTCCACCACTTCGACGATCCCACCCTGCAGCCCTACTTCATCATCGCCGCGATCGGCGCGCTGATCATTCTCGTCGGCATCCTCGGTTTCGTGATGAGCATCGTCATGGGCATCGTCCGCCGCGAGGCCCTGCGCGACACGACCGGCGATCCGTGGGGCGGGCGGACGCTCGAATGGTCGACCAGCTCGCCGCCGCCTGCGTACAACTTCGCCTTCACCCCGGTCGTCCATTCGCTCGACGCCTGGTACGACATGAAGGCGCGCGGCGGCCGCCACCCCGATACGGGATACCGCCCGATCCACATGCCGCGCAACACGGGGACCGGCGTGATCGTCTCGGCGCTCGCGCTCGCACTCGGCTTCGGAATGGTGTGGTACATGTGGTGGCTCGCCGCGCTGAGCTTCGTCGGCCTGGTCGCCGTTTCGATCGGCCACAGCTTCAATTATGACCGCGACTATCACATCCCGGCCGACGAGGTCGCCGAGACCGAGCGTCCGCGGCTCGCGGTGGCGGGAGCCTGACATGGACAGCCAGCCGATAACCGCGAGCGCCGAGGCCGAGCCGAGCTTCTACGTCACCGACGATGAGGAGCATGGCGCCGGCGCGACGATGCTCGGCTTCTGGATCTACCTGATGAGCGACGCGCTCATCTTCGCGACACTGTTCGCGACCTTCGGCGTGCTCAGCAGCAGCTATGCCGGCGGCCCCTCCCCGCGCCAGATCTTCGAACTGCCGCTGGTCGCGCTCAACACCGCGCTGCTGCTCGTCTCGTCGATCACCTACGGCATGGCGATGATCGACATGGAGGCCGGGCGCACCCGCGCGGTCCAGGCCTGGCTTGCCGTCACCGCGCTGTTCGGCCTTGCCTTCGTCGGGGTCGAACTGCACGAATTCGCCGGCCTCATCGCCGCGGGCGCGACCCCGCAGCGCAGCGCTTTCCTCTCGGCCTTCTTCACCCTCGTCGGCACCCACGGGCTCCACGTCACCTGCGGCCTTATCTGGATCGCGGTCATGCTCGCCCAGGTCGGCAAGCACGGCCTCAACGACGCCAACAAGCGCCGCCTGATGTGCCTCGGCATGTTCTGGCACCTGCTCGACGTCGTCTGGATCGGGGTATTCACCTTCGTCTATCTGCTCGGAGTGGTGCGATGAGCGCTTCCCATGACGCCGTCGAAGCGCAAGGCCATGGCTCGCGCCGCGGCTATCTGATCGGCTTCGGACTGTCGGCGGTCCTCACCTTCATCCCCTTCTGGCTGGTGATGACCGGCGCGCTCGGCACGGCGCAGGCGACCGCGATCGCCATCGTACTCCTCGCCTTTGTCCAGATCGTCGTCCACACCATCTTCTTCCTGCACGTCAACACCCGCGCGGAGGGGGGATGGACATTGCTTGCACTGATCTTCGCCGGGGTGATGATCGCGATCGTCATCGCCGGCTCGCTGTGGATCATGTATCATCTCAACAGCAACATGATGCCGCCGATGAACGGAAGCATTCCGCCCGCGCCGTGAGCCGCCGCTTCCTCGCTTCGCTGTGCCTGCTGCTTGCCGCGGGCTTCGCCGCGCTTGGGCTGTGGCAGGTCGAGCGGCGCGCGTGGAAGCTCGACCTCATCGCCCGCGTCGATGCCCGGGTCCATGCCCCCGCCCAGCCGCTCCCGGACCGCGCCAGCTGGCCGCGCATCAACGCCCGCGACGACGCCTACCGCCACGTCCGCGTCGAGGGGGTTTTCCTCAACGATCGCGAGACCTTGGTCCAAGCGGTCACTGACGCCGGTCCCGGCTGGTGGGTACTCACTCCGCTCCGCACCGCGACCGGCACGATCCTCGTCAACCGCGGCTTCGTGCCCCCCGAACGCGCCGCTCCCGGGTCCCGCCGCGCCGGCCTGCCCGCAGGCCCGGTCACCCTGGCCGGCCTCCTCCGCCTGACCGAGCCCGGCGGGGCCTTCCTCCGCCACAACGACCC